>CAZKQE010000318.1:0-3453 GCA_964554725.1 uncultured bacterium | reverse complement strand
ACCATGCAGCCGAGCGCGAGCACGAAGCGCGCCCGGTAGGGCCGGAGGTAGCCGCGCAGCCGGCGGTTGGTCCCCTTCGGGTCAGCCGCGCACCCGGGCGGCCCGGCGGACGCGGACGGGCGCGCGCGGCGCCGCGCTCACGCCGGGGTCCCGGGTCCGGCGGGGCCCCGCCCGCGGGGCTCGGGCCGCGGCTCCGGCACGGTGAGGTCGAGCCCATCGGACAGCGCGTGCAGGAGGTCGGGCCCGCCGGCGAAGTCCTCGAGACGGTCCTCCGGTCGGGCGCTCAGCTGGCCGGCCTCGACCAGCTCGAAGACGATCTCCCCCAGGTCCTCGTTCCGCCGTACCCCCCACTCCGTGAACACCATCGGCGCCATCACGCCGAACTCCCGGCGGGCGAGGTCCACCACCCCGCGCACCAGCTCCGGACCGCTCAGGTGGCGGCGCTCCGGGTCGGCGCGCCGGGCCGGCGGCAGGCCCTCGACCGCGTGGCCGAGGGCGGCGAGCAGGAAGCCGTAGGCCTCGCGCCGGTAGCGCGGGCTTCCGGCGCGGATTCGGTCCACGGCGTCCCAGAACGGGACGTGGATGGCGCTCATGCGGAAGGCCCCTCCCCGGAGCCGAACGCCGACGATAGCGCCCGCGGGGGCGCGGCTCAAGTGAGCGGCCGCCGCGCCCCCGGGGCCGCGGCCCCGGCGCCGGGCGGCCTCAGGCGTCCCGGCCCCGGCGCAGCGCACCCCGGCGGCCGGCGTAGCGCGCGAGCGGGCGCGGATGGTCGAGGTTGTAGTGGAGCCCGCGGCTCTCGCGGCGGCGGCGCGCCGAGCGCACGATCAGCCGCGCGACCAGCGCGATGTTGCGCAGCTCGACCAGGTCCGGCGTCAGGCGCAGCCGCCGGTAGTCCTCCTCGACCCCCCGCCCCAGCAGGTCGAGCCGCTCGGCCGCCATCGCCAGGCGCGCGTCGCTGCGCACGATCCCCACCAGGTCCCACATCGTGCGCCGGACGGCGTCCCAGTTGTGGTCGAACAGGACGCGCTCGAGCGCCGGCCGCGTCCCGCGCACGCTCCACGGCTGGGCCCGCGGCGCGCGGGGGGCGGCGCGCAGCCGCCGCGCGACCTCGTCGGCGCCGTGGTGGGCGCCCACCAGCGCCTCGAGCAGCGAGTTGCTGGCGAGCCGGTTCGCCCCGTGGAGTCCGGTGCAGGCCACCTCACCGATCGCGAGCAGGCCGTCGATCGGCGTGCGCCCGCCGAGCGTCGCGCGCACCCCTCCGCACATGTAGTGGGCGGCCGGGACCACCGGGATCGGCTCGCGCGTGAGGTCGAAGCCGAAGCTCCGCAGCCGGGCGTGGATGGTCGGGAAGCGGGCCCGCAGCCGGGCCGCCGGCAGATGGTGCACGTCGAGCAGGACGTGGGGGTCGCCGCGCCGCTTCATCTCGCGGTCGATCGCGCGCGCGACGACGTCGCGCGGCGCCAGCTCGGCCGCGCGGTGGACGCGGGGCATGAAGCGGGTGCCGTCGAGGGTCCGCAGCACCGCCCCCTCGCCGCGCAGCGCCTCGCTGAGCAGGAACGACTTCGCCCGCGGGTGGTAGAGGCAGGTGGGGTGGAACTGCACGAACTCGAGGTGCTCGACCGGCGCGCCCGCCCGCCACGCCATCGCCAGCCCGTCGCCGGTCGCGACGTCGGGATTGCTGGTGTAGAGGTAGACCTTGCCGCAGCCGCCGGTGGCGAGCACCGTGCAGCGCGCGGTCACCGGCTCGACCCGCCCGCGCACGCGGTCGAGCGCGTACGCGCCCCAGCAGGCGTCGCCGCGGCCGCCGCGCGCCCGGCCGCCGCGCAGCCGGGACTCGAGGATGAGATCCACCGCGAGCCGGTTCTCGAGCACCCGGATGCGCGGATGGCGGTGGGCCCGGTCGAGCAGCACCCGCTCGATCGCGCGCCCGGTGAAGTCCGCGGCGTGGACGATGCGGCGTCGCGAGTGGCCGCCCTCGCGCCCCAGCGCGAACCCGCGGGCGTCGCGGCTGAAGCCCACCCCCAACGCCTCCAGCTCGCCGACCCGCTCGGGGGCCTCCCGCACGACCTGGCGCACCACCGCCTCGTCGCACAGGCCGGCGCCGCAACGCAGCGTGTCCCGCACGTGCTCGGCGAACGAGTCCTCGCGCCCGAACACGGCGGCGATGCCGCCCTGGGCGTAGTTCGTGTTCGACTCGCTGTCCTCCTTCTTCGTCAGCACGACGACGTCGGCCATCCGCGCGGCCTTGAGCGCCAGCATGAGCCCGGCGAGCCCGCTCCCCAGCACCAGCACGTCGCAGGTCATCCCTCGGCCCCCTCTCCCAGCACCCGCCGTTCGACCGCCTCGCCCCCCAGCACCCAGGTCCACGCCACGCGCAGCACCCGCACCGGGGCCGGGTCCCCGGTCGCGGGCCAGCGCACCGCGTCCTTCTCGGTGAGCAGCACCGAGGCGCCCTCGCGCCGCGCCGCGGCCAGCTCGTGGCGCGCCTCCGCGGCACGGAACCAGTGATGGTCGCGGTAGGCCGCGAGCGCCGTCACCTCGAGCCCCGCCTCGCGCGCGCTCGCCACCACCGCGCGCGGGTTGCCGGTCCCGGTGACCACCCGTACGCGCTCCCCGGCCGGCGGCGGCGCGTCGGGGTCGAGCGGCGAGACCCCGCGCACCGCGTGGCGTCCCGCGGCCAGCGTCGCCGCCGGCGCGTACGCCCGCGCCTCGGCCAGCAGCGGCGCGGGATCCTGTCCCGGCGCCAGCCGCGTCACGACCACGACCTCGGCGCGCTGGAGCGCGCGACGCGGCTCGCGCAGCCGGCCGGCGGGCAGCAGCCGCCCGCCGCCCCACGGGTCGCCGGCGTCGAGCAGCACCACGTCGAGGTCCCGCTCCAGCGACCAGGTCGAGAACCCGTCGTCCACCAGCACCAGCCGGTAGCCGGCGGCGGCGGCCGCCGCGGCCCCCGCCCGCTTGCGCGGCCCGACGAACACCGGCCCCCCGGCGTCGCCGCCCAGTGCGCGCCGGTAGAGATGGGCCTCGTCGCTGAGCCCGTCGCGGTCCGGCCGGTAGTCGCGGCACACCACCGCGCAGCGCACCCCGCGGGCGCGCGCGAGCGCGGCGAGGTGGAGCGCGAGCGTGGTCTTGCCGGTGCCGCCGACCGTCAGATTGCCGAGGCTCACCACCCGGGCGGGGACGCGCCGCGGGCGCAGCCACCCGCGCGCGTAGACGCCGCGCCGCGCCTCCCAGGCCGCGCCGTAGAGCGCCGCCCCGGCAGCGGCGAGGCGTCCCCTCAGGCCGCCGGCCACAGGCCCCGCTCCGCGAGCCACGCCGCCGCGCGCCGTGCCGCGCCGCGTCGCGCGCGCACCACCTCCGCCCCCGCCACGCCGGCCGCGGCCCGCGCGGCGTCGCCCTGCAGCCAGCCGGCGAGGGCGGCGGCCAGCGCCGCCTCCCCGTCCGCGACCCGTGCCG
>CAZKQE010000317.1:0-3477 GCA_964554725.1 uncultured bacterium | reverse complement strand
CATCGCGAGGTCGGCGAGCAGGCTCGAGGCCCCGGCGTGGAACGGCGAGGCGGCCGCGAGCCGCTCGAGCTCGGCACGGGCGGTCGCGCGCAACGTGTCGTCGGTGGCCCAGGCCGCGTGCAGGGCGGCGAGCCCCTCGCGGCCCCCGCGCACCGCGCGCAGGCCCAGCCGCGCCGCCGCGTCGGCCGCCGCCCCGTCGCGCCGCAGGTAGAGCAGCGCCGCGTCGTCGGCGAACACGAGCGCCCACCCGGGCTCGGCGTCGAGCCGGTCGTAGAGCTGGTCGGCCCCGTACTGACGGCGGTCGAGGAGCGCGACGTCGAACCGGAACCGAGCGTCCACCACGTCCCACGCCGCCGGGTCCGAGAACACCGCCGCGTAGAGCGTGCGGATGTCGGGCGGGGAGTCCTCGGGGTGGATGCTCATGAAGGGGAGCCGGCCGCGGTCGGGCCAGAAGCGCCACAGCAGGTACCCGGACGTCCGCCCCTGGTTGAAGAACCGCCCGCGGATCCCCTCCGCCGCGATGACGTCGCAGGCGGCGACCGGGTAGCGCGTCAGGTCGAGGCCGATCCCGGGGCGCATCGGGGAGTCGGGCCGCAGCAGCTCGGGAGCGGCGAGCGCCACGCAGGCCAGGGACGCGATCCCGGCGCGCACCGCCGGGAACGCGGTCACGCGCGGCCAGCGTCGCGCGGCGATCCAGGTGTCGAGGTCGCGTCCCACGTAGGGGACGGCGGCCAGCGCGTACGCGGCGAGGAACCGCTGCGAGGGCAGGGCGTAGGCGGTGAAGAACACGCAGGTCAGGCTCCCCGCCACGTCCCAGCCGTGGCGGCGCGCCCGCCACAGGAGGAGCAGCGGCCACGCCGCGAGCAGCAGGAACGCGCCGTTCGTCTCGTTCCCGCTCCAGCCGACGCGCCGCAGCTCGCCGATGCCCTGGAAGATCGCGGTGTCCCGCCAGCGCAGCGCGTACTCGAACGGCTGCCACAGCGCCCGCCAGCCGTAGGGGTGGACGAGCGAGGCGAGGGCGGCGGCGAGCCCGGCGAGCCACAGCCCGCGCGGCGCGTGGGCGCGCGCGAGCCCGCGCCGCGCCGCCAGGTGCGCGTCCACGAGGTGGATCGCGACCAGCACGAACCCGATCACGTAGGAGATGTGGACGTTGGCCCACAGCCACAGCGCCGGGACCAGCGCCCACACCGGGTCGCGCCGCGACGGAGCGACGGGGTCGGCGTGGCGGCGGGACTCGAGCAGCCACAGCGTGAGCGCGAGCAGCACGGCCGCCAGCGTCTCGGGCCGCACCTGCGAGCGCTGGCGGTAGATCAGCGCCGCCAGCACGAGCACCACGAGCGGCGCGAGGCCGCGAGCGCCCATGCGCCGCGCCGCGGCCCACGCGAGCCCGAATGCGGCCAGCGTGGTCAGCCAGCGCCACGCGAACAGCCCGTTCAGCTCGCCGGCGAGCCAGAACGGCCACAGCAGCGCCCGGAACAGCCACGAGCGGAGGATCGCCGGCTCGCCCCAGGTCGGCCACGACCACAGCTCCACGTGCGGCACGCCGCGCGTCTCCCACAGGGCGCGGCCGACGGCGAGATGCTGCCAGAAGTCGGTGTCGAGGATCCGGAAGGTGACCGCGGCCACCACGCAGCCGGCGGCGACGAGGACCGTGACGATGCCGGCCGGATGCGTGGGTGGGAGCGGGGGCGGCGGGGCGGCGGCGGGGCGATCGCGCCGGGCGGTCGCGCGGCGCGCGGCGCTCGAGGCTCGGGAGGGCGTGCGCCGCATGACGCCTTGACACTACGGAGGGGCCTTCCTAGTGTCAATCGGACCCCTCCCTCATGCGAACCATCGAGCGGCGCCGCCCCCCCATCTCGACCCGCCACGCGTTCGCGCTGGCCTTCGACCTCGCCGTCCGCCGCGACCCGCTCCACTCGCTGCTGGTCCCGCTGCTGCTGCGCGCGCCGTGGGTCCTGGCGCTGAAGGTGCTGCCGTCGGCCGAGGCGGGCGAGGTTTCCTCCGCCGACCTGGCGCTCGCCAGCGCGGCGCTGGTCGGCGACTTCCTCGTCCTGCTGGTGCTCGGCGCGATGCTGCGCCTGCGCGCCCGCTCGGTGTACGACACGCCGCCCGGGACGCCGCCGGCGCCGGCGCTCGAGTGCTACGCGCGCGGGCTGCGCCGCATCCCGTGGCTGGTCGTCACCGAGGTCGTCCGCAACCTGGTCCTGGCGGTCGCCGCCTCGCTGCTGGTGCTGCCGAGGGCGTTCGTCCGCTTCCATCCCGAGACCGCGTTCGAGGACCTCGGCCGCAACCTCGCGCTGCTCGGGGTCGCGGTCGTGTTCGCGCTCCCGTCGTTGTTCGTGGTCTACCGCCTCGCGGTGGCCACCGAGGCCGTGGTGCTCGACGAGGACGACCTGGGCGGGGCGTTCCAGAGCTCGTTCCGCAGGATGCGCGGGCACCTCGAGCCCTGGCTCGAGCTGATCCTCGCCAGCGGGCTCGTCATCCTGGTCCCGGCGATCGTGGTCGCGGCCCTCACGCTCGCGATCCCCGCCCTCGCCGGGACCTGGGGCCTGCTCGTGTTCTGGGTGGTCGTGGTCACGCTCTGGCCTCTGGTGCAGTACGCCTGGGCGTTCTTCTACCTGCGGCTGGTCGAGATCGGCGTCCCGGTCGCCGTGGCCGCCGTGGCCCCGGCCGGGGAGGGGGGATCGGGCACCTCGGACGCGCCGCGCACCGCGCCGCCGGCGGCCGCCCCGGAAGGGCGGGAGCCGGTGGCGGGCCCGACCGGCGCGAGCCCCCCGGTCCCCCCGGCCTGACCGAGGGGCTCGGGGCCTTGACCCTGGGGCCTGACTGTGGCAATTTGAAACACCCCGCCGGGACCGTGTGCCGGTGCCCCTGCCGGGACCCCTGACATGGCGACGACCTCCACCGACCCCCGCCGCGGGCGCCCCGCCGCCCGGGATCCCTCCGCCCAGGCCGCGCTCTACCACGACATCGTCGGGGCCAGCGCCCGGATGCGGCGTGTGTTCCGGCTGGTGCGCAAGGTGGCCGGCACCGACAGCACCGTCCTGCTCACCGGCGAGAGCGGCACCGGCAAGGAGCTCATCGCCCGTTCGCTCCACGTCCAGTCGCGGCGGGCGGCCGGGCCGTTCGTGCCGGTCAACGTGGGCGCCCTGCCCGAGGGGCTGGTCGAGAGCGAGCTGTTCGGGCACGCGCGCGGCGCGTTCACCGGCGCGTCCGCCGAGCGCCCGGGGCTGGTCGCCGCGGCGGACGGCGGGACGCTGTTCCTCGACGAGATCGGCGACATGCCGCTCGCCACCCAGGTCAAGCTCCTGCGCACGCTCGAGACCGGCGAGGTGCGGCGGGTGGGGGAGACCGCGGCGCGCCTCGTGGACGTGCGGGTGGTCGCCGCCACCCATCGCGACCTGCGCCGGGAGGTGGCCGAGGGCCGGTTCCGCGAGGACCTCTACTACCGGCTCAACGTGGTGCAGATCGAGCTGC
>CAZKQE010000316.1:0-3478 GCA_964554725.1 uncultured bacterium | reverse complement strand
TCTTCCACGGGCTGGCCGCCCCGGAGGCCGCCGAGACCTTGTGCCACAGGCGCGCGCGCGGCACGAACAGCAGCCGGAAGCCGGCGCGGCGCGCGCGCAGGGACCAGTCGGCGTCCTCGGCGTAGATGTGGTAGCGCTCGTCGAGCAGCCCCACTTCGAGCCACGCCCGGCGGCTGGCGAGCAGGCAGCAGCCGGTGAGGTAGCCGGTGCTCTCGACCTTCATGTACTGGGCGCGGTCGGGCTGCCGCAGTCCGCGGTGCGCGGCGTAGCCCAGCGCCGGGACGCAGACGCCGCCCGCGTACCAGATCACGTCCTGCGGGTCGGCGAAGCAGATGAGCGGCGTCACCGCCCCCGCCTCGGGGTCGCGCTCGAGCGCCCCCAGCAGGTGGTCGAACAGCCCGCCCGCCGCCTCGACGTCGTTGTTCACCAGCATCACCGCGTCGGCGCCGGCCGCGAGCGCGCGCCGCAGGCCCGCGTTGTTGCCGCCGGCGAAGCGGCGGTTCTCCGGCAGCGCCACCACCTCGACCGCCGGGAACTCGCGGCGCACCGCCTCGACCGACCCGTCGGTCGAGCCGTTGTCCACGAGCATCAGGGCCACCCGCCAGCCGGGCGGGACGCGGCAGGCGGCGAGGCTGGCGAGCGCCGCGCGGGTGTCGGCGAGGCCGTTCCAGCTGAGGACGATGACGTCGAGCCGCTTCACGGCGCGCGCGCTTCCTCGTCGGCGGCGATCAGCAGGCGCAGCGCCGCCCACCCCGAGGCGAACACCAGCAGCAGCAGCCCGGCCGCGACCGGGAGCGGCGGCAGCCCGGCGTACAGCATGTAGAGCCACCAGAAGTCGAGCCCGCGCAGCAGCGCCGCCTGGTCGGCGGGGGCGATCCCCACCCGCGGGTCCACCGCGCCGCCGCCGGCCAGCGTCGGCAGCCGGCGGTCGAGGTGCTCGCGCGCGTTGCGCAGCATCATCCGCCAGTGGCCGAGGATCGGGCTCGAGCGCGGCTCGAAGTGGCTCGCACGCATGAACTCGGGGTCGTCGAGCGCGCGCGTGTAGGGGTAGTCCCCCGCCTCGCGCATCTGGGCGCCGAAGTGGATCGCCACCCCGCCCAGGGTGACCGCGAAGCCGAGCACCGCGAGGGCGGTGGCGAGCGCGCGCCGCAGCCGGCCGGCGCGGTCGAGGAAGAACGCCAGCGGCAGGAACCCGAGCGGGAGCAGCGGGACGAGGTAGCGCGGTCCGAACGAGCCGTCGCCCGCCCAGTGCTCGAAGCGCGCGTAGAGCGCGAGCGCGATCAGCCAGGCGGCGGCGGCGGCGACCGCGGCGAGCCCGCTCCCGGCGGCGGCCATGGCGCGCAGCCCCGGCGCCATGAGCCACAGTCCCGGCGCGAACCACAGCACGCCCTTCCCCGAGGAGATCACCAGCCCGTAGAGACCGGTGAGGATCGGCGTGGTGTAGGCGGCGAGCGTGGCCTGCGCCCCGTAGCCGGTCTCCCACACCGTGCCGAAGCGGGCCTGGTTGTAGGCGAGGTGGCCGGCGAGCGCCAGCGCCAGCGCGAGGAGCGGGACCGGCCAGGTGCGCGGGCGCGCCCGCGCCAGCGGCAGCAGGCAGGCGAGCGCCAGCGGCAGCATGCTGAGCTTGGCCGAGACCGCGACCAGCACGCCGAGCCCGGCCCGCCACGCCCCGCGCCCCTCGCCGCGCGCCGCGCGCGCGCTGCCGGTGAGGGCGAGCAGCAGCCCCAGCGCCTGCAGCGGCTCGGCCGAGAAGTTTTTCGCGTAGACCCAGAGCGGCGTGGCGAAGCCGAGGATCAGGGTCGCGCGCAGCGCCGGGCGCGCCGCCACCCCGAGGGACCGCGCCCCGCGGTAGAAGACCGCCAGCAGCAGCGCCGTGACGGCGGCGTTGAAGAACGAGACCGCGAAGCGCAGCGCCAGCGTGCGGCGCTGCGCGTCCACCGGCAGCGCCATCGTCGCCGCCTCGGCCGCCGCCACCAGCGGCAGCGCCAGCACCGCCTGCCCGGCCGAGTTCTTCGTGTAGGCGCGGCCGTCGGGCCCGTCGAGGGTGGCCCCCACCGGCACCGCGATCCCGCCGCGCAGCAGCGCGCGCGAGAGCTCGAGCATCGTCACCTCGTCGCTCCCCACCACGCGGCCGCCGCCGGTGAGCGCGAACACCAGGAACGCCGCCACGCCGACCCAGCGGGCGGTCTCGCGCGTGAACCACGCGCGCTCGTCGGCGACCCGCGCGGGAGGCGGCAGGAACGCCGCCGGGCGGCTCATCGCCAGCCCCGCCCCGGCGCCAGCGCGTCGCCCAGCCCGAGCACGGCGTCCGCCAGCGCCTCCCACGAGTGGGCCTGCCGCAGCGCCGCGACCCCGGCGCGCAGCCGCGGCGCCATCCCCTCGGCGAAGAAGCGGACCACCGCGGCGGCGAGCGCCGCCGGGTCGCCGGGCGGCACGACCAGCCCGGTCTCGCCGGGGCGCACGGTCTCGGCGAGGCCGCCGACGTCGGTCGTGATCACCGGCACGCCGAGCGCGTAGGCGACGTGGGTCACGCCGCTCTGGGTCGCCGTGCGGTAGGGCAGCACGACCACGTCGGCCGCCTGGAACAGCGCCTCCACCTCGTCGTCGGGCAGGTAGCGGTCGAGCAGGCGCACCGGCGGCGGGGCGCCCGGGGGCGCGGCCGCGTTCGCGCGCGCGACCCGCTCGCGGTAGGGGGCCGGGTCCTCGTAGAACTCGCCCGCCACGACCAGCGTCGCCGGCCGCGCGGCGCGCACCGCCGGCCACGCGTCGAGCAGCGTGTCGAGCCCCTTGTAGCGCCGCACGTAGCCGAAGAACACCGCCACCTCCGCCTCCGGGTCGAGCCCCAGCCTCGCGCGGGCGGTGGCGCGCGTCCAGCGCCCGCGGGCGAACTGGGCGTAGAGCGGGTGCAGGACCCGGCGCCGGGGCGCGCCCGGCTTCAACGCGTCGAGGTCGCGCTCGACGCTCTCCGACATGACGAGATAGCCGTCCGAGTTGCGCAGCATCCAGCGGGTCAGCGCGAGGTCGAGCGGGCGCCGCTCGTGCGGGACCAGATTGTCGCACACCAGCGCCACGCGGGTGCCGCGGCGACGCAGCGGACCCACCGCCGAGGCGAAGGCGGGGGCGAAGAACGGGATCCACCACTTCAGCACCACCAGCCCGGGCGCGAACGCCTCGAGATGGCGTGCGGTGCGGCGCCAGCTGCGCGGGTCGAGGGAGTCGAGCAGCGCGGCGACCGGGAACCGCGGCGGCTCGGCGGCGGGATCGCGCTGGCTCTCGCCGGGGAACAGGAGCCCGGGATACTGGCGGGTGAAGGTGACGCCGCGCACCTCGGCGCGCGGCATCAGCGACTCGCCGAGCATGCCCAGGTACTGGGCGATGCCGCCGCGCCAGGGATGGACGGGCCCGACCAGCCCGACCCGCATCAGCCCGGCTTCGGCTTCGCGGCGCGCGGCGCGCGCGCGGACGCCGCCGGGGCCGT
>CAZKQE010000315.1:0-3480 GCA_964554725.1 uncultured bacterium | reverse complement strand
GCCCTGATCGGCCTCGCAGCACTCGCGGTCTCGTTCGTGAACCCGTTCGGCGCCCGCGCGCTCTGGCAGCCGTTCGACTTCGCGCTCCACTGGCGCGGGGAGCCCATGTTCCAGGCGATCGGCGAGCTGCAGCGGCTGCCGGTGCAGGCGCTGGCGTGGAGCGGGGTGGCGTTCCCGATGCTCCTGTGGCCCGCCCTCATCGTCCGGCGCGGCGTGCGCCGCGGCTGGGACCCGGTCGAGGTGCTCCTCTTCCTCGTCTTCGTGCCGCTCGCCTGGTCGTCGCTCCGGTTCCTCGGCTACCTGTCGCTGGTGGCGCTCCCCTACCTGGCGCGCGACCTCGACGAGTGGGTGCGGGCGCGGCGCTGGCCGGCGTGGAGCGCGCCGCCCTGGCGCCGCGCGGCGCTCGCGGTCGCGGCCTGCGTCGCGCTCGCGTGGCCCGCCTGGAGCGCGCCCGGCACCGGGGTCGCGGTGGGGATCGACATGCGGCTGGTGCCGGCCGCGGCGTGCGACTTCATGGCGGAGCACGGCGTGCGCGGACGCGGGTTCAACCACTTCCACGTGGGCGGCTACCTGCTGTACCGGTTCTGGCCGGATCGCGGGCGGCTGCCGTTCGCGACCATCCATCCCGAGGCGCTGCGGCGCGAGGACCGGCTCGGCTACGAGGCCGCCCGCACCGTGCCCGGCGGCTGGGCGGCGCTCGACGCGCGCCACCGCTTCGACTACGCCCTGCTCTACCGGCGCCAGCTCGGCGGCGACCTGCTGCTGGACGCCCTCGACGCCGCACCCGAGTGGGCGCTCGTGTTCCTCGACGACGTGGGCGCGGTCTACGTGCGCCATGACGGGCCGCTCGCCGCACTCGCCGACACGTTCGCCTACCGCGTCGCCCCGGGCGGCAAGCGCGCGATCGCCGCACTCGGGCGGGCCGCCGAGCGCGATACCGCGCTGCGCGAGGCGGCGGTCGCCGAGCTCGAGCGGCAGGCGGCGGGCTCGCCGCGCAACGCGATGGCGAACAGCGTGCTCGCGACGCTGCACCTCATGGACGGCCGGCTCGACGACGCGGGGGCACGGCTGCGCGCGGCGCTGGCGGCCGACGCCGACCTGCCGCGGGCGCACGAGCGGCTCGGGATGATCGCCCTCGCCGCCGGCCTGCTGCGCGAGGCGGTGCGCGAGCTGGAGCGCGCTCTCCGCGAGCGCCCGGTCGCTCCGGGCGTGCACCTGGCGCTCGGCCGGGCGTGGGAGGGCCTCGGCGACGCCGGCCGGGCGCGGCGCCACTACCGCGCCGAGATCGCGCTCCCCGACGGCCACCCGGGCGCCGGCGAGGCGCTGCGCACCCTCGACGCCGGGAGCGCCCGATGACCCGACGCCGCCGCGGGGCCGGCCCCGCCCCGGTCGCGACGCCTCCCCCGCCGCCGGTCCCACCCGCCCATCCGGCGATGGTGGCGGCCCTGCTCGCCGTCGCGGCGACGCTCGTCGTGTGCGTCACCTACGTGCTGTTCGAGCCCGACTTCTGGCAGCACCTGCGGGTGGGGCGCGCGGTCTGGGAGACCCGCTCGGTCCCGGTGACGCAGGTGTGGACGTGGCCCACGTACGGTGCGCCCGACGTCACGCCGTCGTGGCTGTTCCGGGCGCTGGTGTGGCCCTTCGGGTCCGTGGGCGGCGTGGAGGGATTGTTCGTCTGGCGCTGGCTCACCACGCTCGCGGCCTTCGCGCTGCTGTGGGCCACGGCACGGCGCATGGGGGCGCGCGGTTTCGCGGCGCTCGGCGTGCTGGTGCTGTGCGGGCTCGCCTATCGCACGCGCTCCCAGATCCGGCCCGAGACGCTGGTCGTGGTGCTGATGGCGGTCCTGATGTGGGTGCTCGAGACGCGCCGCCGCGGCGGACGCGACCTCTCGCCGGCCCTGATCGGCGTGGCCTGGGTGTGGGCGAACGCCCACATCTCCTACTACCTCGGGTTCGTGATCCTCGGCGCCTACCTCGTCCACGACGCGCTGGAGGCGCGGCGCCAGGGCGGCGCGGCATGGCGGCGGCCGGCGCGGCTGCTCCTCGTGGGCGCGGCGATGGCGGCGGTCTCGTTCCTCAATCCCTCCGGATGGCAGGCCCTGTGGCAGCCGGTGGACTACTTCCTCCACATGCGCCACGAGCCGCTGTTCCGGAGCATCGACGAGCTGAAGCCGCTCGACTGGAGGGCGAACCTCGACAACGGCCTCCTGCTCCTGCTCGTCGGCTGGCCGCTGCTGATCCTGCGGCGTGCGGCCCGCGGGGAGCACGATGTGGTGGACGTCCTGCTGTGCGCCGTGTTCACCCTGCTCGCGGTGCCGGCGCAGCGGTTCTTCGGCTTCTACGCGATCGTCGCCGCCCCGTTCGTCGCCCGCGACCTCGACGCCTGGGCCGCGGGGCTCCGGCTCCCGTCCCCGCTGCGTCCGCCGTGGGCGCGCGCCGCCGCGGTGATCCTGCTCTGCCTGGCTGTGGTCCGCGGCGAGGTCGCGCGGTCCTCGCCGCGGGTGGGGGTCGCGATCGACGAGAGCTACTTCCCGGTTCGCGCCTGCGACCTGATCGCCGCCGAGGGGCTGCGCGGGCGGATCTTCAACCAGTTCTACCAGGGCGGGTACCTGCTCCACCGCTTCTGGCCCGAGCGCGACCGGCTGCCGTTCCTCGACATCCACCAGTCCGGCGGTCCCGAGATCCGGCGGCTCTACATGGAGGCGTTCGCGAGCCCGGCCGGTTGGCGCGCGCTGGACGCGCGCTACCGGTTCGAGCTGGTCCTCATGGACCGGCGGCGCGACCCGCGCAACCCGCTGCTCGACGTCCTCGACGCCGACACGACCTGGGCGCTGGTGTGCGTGGACGACGCGGCGGCGCTCTACCTGCGCCGCGACGGCGCCCACGCCGCGACCGCGCGGCGGCTCGCCTACCGTCATCTGCCCGGGGGGACCGCGCGGCTCGGCCCGCTCGGGGCGGCGGCGACTTCCGACCCGGCGCTCCGGGACGCCGTGGTCGCCGAGCTGGAGCGCCAGCGGGAGGCCTCGCCCTGGCATGCGGGAGCGCTCAGCCTGCTCGCGAACGTCGCGCTCTCGGAAGGCCACTACGACGACGCCCGCGCGCTGCTCGAGCGCGGGCTCGTGCTCTCGCCCGGCCTCGGCCGCGCCCACGAGCGGCTGGGCCGCATCCTGCTCGAGGCGGGCCGCCCGCGCGAGGCCCTGCGCGCCTTCGAGCGCGAGCGGGCCGCGGCGCGCGGGCCCTCGCGGTCCGCGGAGCCGCGCGGCGTGGCGCTCCTCATGGGCCGCGCCTGGCAGGCGCTGGGCGAGCCGGGGCGGGCGCGCGAGTGGTACCGCCGCGAGCTGCGGGCGGACCCCGGCAACGGCGAGGCGCGGGACTCGCTCGCCGCGCTGGACCGGGTGGACGGGCGATGAGCCCGCGGCCGTGGACGCGCGCGGCAGCACTTCGCCGCCACCGAGGGGGCCGCCGTGGCGCGCGCTGACC
>CAZKQE010000314.1:0-3492 GCA_964554725.1 uncultured bacterium | reverse complement strand
CCGGGGCTCCGGCTTCGCGCTGAGCGCGCGCCGGGCGGCTACCGTCCGGTGGCGATGACGCGCGCCTGCAGCACGGCGCCGTTCGCGAGCAGCGAATCGGCGGCGCGCTCGGCGGCGGCCGGGTCGGGATACCCGCCCACGACCACGCGGTAGACCCGCGAGCCGTATTCGACGCTGCTCGCCACCCGGGCGCGCAGGCCCGCACGGGAGAGCCGGTCGCGCTCGACGCGCGCCCGCTCCTCGAAGATGAAGGTCGCCACCTCGAGCGCGTACCGCGCCGGCGCCTCGGCGGTGCGGCGGGCCGGCTCGGCGGTCCGTTTCGCCGGCGCGGTCGCAGCCGCCGGTGGCTCCGCGGCCGGTGCGGGCGCGAGCCGGCGGGCCGCGCCGAGCGTCGGCTCGTCCTCGACCGCCGGTCCGGCCGGCGGCTCGACCGCCGGCATCGGGGCCTCGCGCACGTCCGCGTCGGGCGCCCGCTCCGGCTTCGTCGGGGCGGGGACCGGCGGCGTCGCCGGCGAAACGGCGGCCGGCAGCGGGCCGACCGCGCGCTCGGCGGGGGGCGCGAGCTCCCCCTGCAGGGACCGGCGCGCGACGAACGCGACGATGCAGAGGACGGCGAGCGCGAACAGCAGCGTGGCGCCGCCCCGCCGGGCGGGCCGGCGCGACCGCGGGCTCCGACGCCGGAGCGGGGCGGCGGGGACCAGGGCGGGCAGCTCCTCCGCCAGGGCGACGGACGGCGGCGGGGCCGCCATCATCGGGGCGGGGACCGGTGGCGTCGCGGGGGCGGGCGGGGACTTCCTCCGTCGCGGGGCAGCCGGGGCGGGCGCCACGGGCGCGAGGCCGCCCGGCGCGCCCGCCGGGCCGCCGCCCGAGATGAAGCGCGAGACCCACTCGCGCTCGTCCCGGTCGAGCCGGTCGGAGGGCCGGGTGGGCAGCGCGAACCCGCCCGCGGGGATCGGGGGCACGTCGTCCGCGCCGGTCGCGTCGTCCTCCGGCATCCGCCGCGGGGGGGGCGTCTGCGCGGCCGCCGGCGGCGCCGCGACCGTGTCCGGCTCCCCGCACGCGGGCACGGCGGCCTCCGCGACCTCCTGCGCCGGGGCGAACGCCCGCCGGACGTGGTCCGGCGTGACCGCGGGGGCGTTCTCATCGGCCGCCAGGCGCATCGCGCGGGCGGCGAGGGCCAGGATGGCGTCGGGCACGCCGCCCGCGAGGCGGTGGATCTCGTCCGTGGTGTCCACCGCGAAGAGCGCCGCGCCGTCGCCGCCCGACATGCTGACCCGGCGCCGGACGAGGCGCGAGGCCTCGCGCGCCGACAGCGTGGCGGGAGGGACGAAGGGGTCCCGATTGAGCCCGTAGGGAGGATTCGACATGCGCGTCCTGGGGGTCCGGAGAAGCGGGGTCCCTGCGGGTATCGGCAGACCCGCGCCCGACCTTAGGCGCGGCGTGCGCGGCCCGGACCGGCGCCGGCCCCGGCGCGCCGCGGGCGCCCGGGAGCCCGCGCGGCACCATCTTCCGGCCGGAGAGGACGCCCGCGGACGTGACTTCGGTGGACGGCTCCCGGGCCGCGCCGGGAGGCGGCCGCTCAGGCCAGCCGCGGCTCCGTGCCGTCGGGGTCGAGCCCGTACTCCTGGATGGCGCGGGCCACCACGCCGGCGGGCAGCTGTCCCTCGCGCGCGAGGGCGGCGAGGGTGGCGACCACGATGTGCTCGGCATCCACCTCGAAGTGCCGGCGCAGCGCCTCGCGCGTGTCGCTGCGGCCGAACCCGTCGGTGCCGAGCGGGACGAACGGGCGGCCGACCCAGCGCGCGATCATGTCGGGGACCGCCTTCATGTAGTCGCTGGAGGCGATCACCGGACCGGCGGTGTCGGCCAGCGCGCGGGTCAGGTACGGGATGCGGGGCGGCTCCGTGGGGTGGAGCCGGTTCCAGCGCTCGACCGACAGCGCCTCGTTGCGGAGCTGCTGGTACGAGGTCGCGCTCCACACGTCGGCCGCCACGTCGAAGCGCGCGGCGAGGATCTCCTGCGCCTGGAGCGCGGCGAGCATCATCGGGCCGCTGCCGAACAGCTGTGCGCGGTGCTTCGCCTGACGGACCGCGCCGCGATACAGGTAGAGCCCGCGCAGGATGCCGTCCTCGACCCCGGCCGGGAGCGCCGGCATCGGGTAGTCCTGGTTGTAGAGCGTCAGGTAGTAGAAGACGTCCTCGCCGTCCGTGTACATGCGGCGCAGACCGTCGCGGACGATCACCGCGACCTCGTAGGCGAACGCGGGGTCGTAGGCGACGACGCAGGGGATCGTGGACATCAGCAGGTGGCTGTGCCCGTCCTCGTGCTGCAGCCCCTCGCCGTTCAGCGTGGTGCGCCCGGCGGTGGCGCCGAGCAGGAAGCCGCGGCCGCGCGAGTCGCCGAACGCCCACATGAAGTCCCCGGTGCGCTGGAACCCGAACATCGAGTAGTAGATGTAGAACGGGATCGCGACCTCGCCATGGGTCGCGTAGCTGGTTCCGGCGGCGGTGAACGAGGCCATCGAGCCGGCCTCGGTGATGCCCTCCTCGAGCAGCTGACCGTCCTCCTTCTCGGTGTAGGAGAGCATCAGCTTCGAGTCCACCGGGTCGTACTTCTGTCCGGTCGAAGCGTAGATGCCGATCTCGCGGAACAGCACCTCCATGCCGAAGGTGCGCGCCTCGTCCGGGATGATCGGCACGACGCGGCGTCCGTACACCGGATCGCGGATGAGGTTGCGCAGCAGCTTCGCGAACGCCATCGTCGTCGAGACCGCCTGGTCCTCGCGGGTCCCCGAATCGAACTCGGCGAACACCTTCTCGGCCGGCGGCGGCAGCGCCTTGGCGCGCACGATGCGCCGGGGGACGCAGCCGCCGAGCGCCCGGCGGCGCTCGAGCAGGTACTCGACCTCGGGGCTCGAGGCGCCGGGGTGGAAGTAGGGCGCGTCCGAGAGGCGCCGGTCGGGGATCGGCAGCTCCAGGCGGTCGCGGAACTTGCGCAGCTCCTCGAGGTTCAGCTTCTTCATCTGGTGCGTGACGTTGCGCGCCTCGGCCCCCGGGCCCAGCGTCCAGCCCTTGACCGTGTGGGCGAGGATGACCGTCGGCTTGCCGCGGTTCGCGGTCGCCACCTGGTAGGCGGCGTAGAGCTTGCGGTAGTCGTGGCCGCCGCGGCGGAGGCCGCGGATCTCGTCGTCGGTCAGGTGCTCGACCATCTGAAGCAGGCGCGGGTCACGCCCGAAGAAGTGCTCGCGGACGTACTCGCCGCTCTCGACCGAATAGCGCTGCCACTCGCCGTCCACCGTCTCGTTCATCGCGTCCACCAGCACGCCCTCGACGTCGCGGGCGAACAGCGGGTCCCAGTCGCGCGACCACAGCACCTTGATGACGTTCCAGCCGGCGCCGGTGAAGATCGCCTCCAGTTCCTGGACGATCTTGCCGTTGCCGCGCACCGGGCCGTCCAGCCGCTGCAGGTTGCAGTTCACGACGAACGTGAGGT
>CAZKQE010000313.1:0-3531 GCA_964554725.1 uncultured bacterium | reverse complement strand
GCCGGGTGGCGGCTGGTGGCCGCTGCGATCGACCGCGGCGGCATGAGCGCCCGCGGGGTCCATCGCGCGCTGCGGGTGGCGCGGACCATCGCCGACCTGGCGGGCGACGACCGGATCTCGACGATGTGCCTGGCCGAGGCGCTTCAGCACCGCGCCTGCGAGTGCCGGCCCCGAAGCGCGTGATCGCGGCGCGCGCCGAACGTGGAGGCCCGGCGGGCGGGAGTCCCGACCGCCCCGGTCACTCCGGGTCGTCGTTCGCGGCGGGCGCCGGGTCGCGACGGTCGACGAGGCGACCGAGGGTGCGATCGATCACCGTCTCGAGCCTGGCGGCGGCGCCGACGACCGCGTCTTCCAGGGACGGGCCGTGATGGCTCGCCGTCAGCGGCTGCAGCCCGCCCAGGCGCGCCTCGAGCACGCAACGCTTGTCGTCGCCGACGGCCTTCGCCGCACTGTTCTCGTCGCTGAGGTGGACCTCGACCCGCGTGATCCGCCCGTGGAATCGCGCGAGTGCGGTCGCGAGGTGGGTCTCGACCATGCGCTGGAGTTCGGCGCCGCCCCGGATGTGGCGATCGGTGTTGAGCAGGATCTGCATCGGCACGTCCTTTCGTTCGTTCCGCGGACCACGTCCGTCGTCGGGGCCCCGGCGCGCGCACGGACGGACGGCCCCACGCGCGGGACGGAGGTTCGGGACCACCGTACCGGCTCCACGCCCCCCGGTCGAGGCGATCCCCGGCCCGCGCGGGGGCGCGCCCGCCGGCGCGACCGGGCGGTCGCTCCTCCGTGCCTCCTCCCGGTCGCGCCGGCGCCGCGGGGACGGGTCCGACCCGGGCCGCGCGCGAACCACCGCAGGTCGCGCGGTCGGTCGGCCGGAGGTCGGGCGGTCATCGCCCGGCTGCCGGCTCGTAGTACACCGGCTGGCCCACCGCGAGCCGCCCGCGGCGGGTGACGGCGGCATAGACGCCGACCCGGTTGTCCCGGACCCGGACGATCGCCCGCAGCACCTCCGGGGTCGTCCGCGCCGTCCCGGGCTCCAGGTTCACCAGGGTGCAGCGCTCGTCCCGGTTCGTGACGCAGATCGCCGCGGCGGCGGGCGCTCCGAACGACAGCACGCCGCCCAGCCAGTCGTCCTCCTCGAAGGGGAGCGGGTGCGGCGACGCGATCAGGAGGTTGGGCCGGAACCGACGCACGTCGGGAGGCTGCGCGGCGAGCCTCGCGATCTCGTCCACCGTCGCGGAGGTGATCACCGAGACGCTCGCCTCGTCGAAGATGCCCCGGTCCAGGTGCATCATCTCGACCGGCGATCCGTGGAGGCGGCCGACCTCCGCCGCGAGCTCGGGCCCGAACAGGGCCAGCTCCTCCCCCCGGGGGGTACGCACGTGGGTCGGCGGGCCGTCGTCGGCCGCGGGCGCCCGACGGAGCGGGGCATACCGGATCAGCTGCGGGAGCCGGGTGGCCTGCAGCCACGGGAAGCCGCCGCGGTCGCCCACCCGCCGGAAGCCCAGGCGCCGGTCGCCCGCCAGCCCGTGCCAGCCGAGGTCGGTGGCCGCGAGGGACTCGCCCGCCATGGACTTCACCGGGTACCGGAAGAGCGCCGCCAGCTCGCCGACCTGGATGGGCATGTGCGTTCCCGTCAGCTCGCGCGACCCGGTCGGCTCCCCGACGGGGCCCGGCTCATCGACGGCCGCCGCCCGGCGACGTCCGGCGGCGCGCTCCCGGTGGCTCGGCCGCCGCGGGCGCACCGAGCCCCCCGGAGTAGATCCCCGACCGGTCGAAGCAGCACACGCGGCGTTTCCCCGACGCCAGCATCCGGCAGGCGCCCGCCACCCGGCGCGCACGGGTCTCCGGCCGCTTCGCCGAGACGATCCACTGGACCCAGTCCCGGCGCGCGAGCGGCGTCAGGTCGGTCCACGCGCCCCGCGCCGCGGGCACCGCCGCCAGCGCCCGGCGCAGGTCGGCCGGCAGCCGCGGCTCGGGCGGGGTCGCGTCCGGCGCCATCGCCAGCGTCACCCGGTCGCCCACCCGGGCCGCCGCCGCCTCGCGCAGCCTGCGGCTCACCTTGAGCCAGTGGCTGCGGCGGCCGTCCGGCTCGAGCGTGGCCCGGAAGGGATGGCCGTTCAGGGTGCCGCGCACGGACGTCATCGCCCGCGTGGGGAGCCGGGCGCTGGCCGCCATCGGCAGGACCAGGAAGCACCACGTCGCGCGGCGCGCGTTCGCGGGCGCCAGGAGTCGCGCCGTGCAGCGGATGACCGGGCCGGCCTCTCCCACGGGTGCGGATCTCCCTGGTTGGAACCGGGGCGGATGGGGCTCCCTCGACCGCGGTCGGCTCCCGCCGGTCACGCGCCCCGGGCACGGGCCTCCCGGGACGGCGGCCCGCCCTTCGCGCGCATCGTATCGCTTCCGGACCGCAGGTGGGAACCTGCCCGCTTCCGCGGCGCGCCGCCCCCGGGCCGCCCTGTTATGCTGCGGGCCGCCCATGCCCGCGGACCCGCTCGCCCCCGAGACCGTGGTCGCCCTCGCCGGCGACCTGGTGCGCATCCCCTCGGTGAACCCCGCCATCGCCCCGGACGAGGCGCACGGCGAGCGCGCCGTGGCCGCGTTCGCCTGCGAGTGGCTGGCCGCGCGCGGGGTGCGCGCGTGGCTCGAGGAGGCGGCGCCCGGCCGGCCCAACGCGGTCGCCGAGGTCGCGGGCGGCCCCGGCCCCACGCTGGTGCTGTGCGCCCACCTCGACACCGTGGGCACCGCCGGGATGACCATCCCCCCGTTCGAGCCCGCGGTGCGCGACGGCCGGCTCTACGGCCGCGGCAGCTACGACATGAAGGGCGCGGCGGCGGCCTGCATGGCGGCCGCCGCCTCGCTCGCCGGCGCCGACTTCGCCGGGCGCGTGCTGCTGGCGCTGGTCGCCGACGAGGAGCACGCGAGCCTCGGCGCCGCCGACTTCGTGCGGCGCCACCGCGCCGACGGCTGCATCCTGACCGAGGCGAGCGCGCTCGACCTGGTGCTCGCCCACAAGGGCTTCGTGTGGGCGAGCGTCGTGACGCGCGGGCGCGCCGCCCACGGCAGCCGCTGGGACCTCGGCGTGAGCGCGATCGCGCGCATGGGGCGCATCATCGCGGCCCTCGACGCCTACGACGCCGGCACGCTGCGCGCCCGCACCCACCCGCTGGTGGGCCCGGCCTCGATGCACTGCGCGCTGGTGCGCGGCGGCGCCGGGCTCTCGACCTACGCCCCCGAGTGCCGGCTCGAGGTCGAGCGCCGCACGCTCCCGGGCGAGACCCCCGCCCAGGTGCTCGAGGAGCTGCACGCGATCGTGCGCGCGGCGGGCGAGGAGGCGGAGATCACCCTCACCCTCGACCGTCCGCCGCTCGCCGGCGGGGCCGACTCGGCGGTCGCCCGCTGCGTGCGGGAGGCGGCGGCCGCGGTCGCGGGCGCGCCCCCGGCCGAGCGCGGCGTCGCCTACTGGATGGACGCGGCACTGTTCGCCGCCGCCGGCGTGCCGACCGTGGACTACGGACCGGACGGGGCCGGCGCGCA
>CAZKQE010000312.1:0-3532 GCA_964554725.1 uncultured bacterium | reverse complement strand
CCGCTACGACGCCCGGCGCACGCCCCGCTCGGCCGACTGGGCCCACAGGAACGCCCGCAGCGGGTCCAGTCCCTCGCCGGTGCGGGCGGAGACGGCGAACGAGTCGGGGTACTCGACCCGCAGGCCCTCGACGACCGTGGGGTCGCCGAGCCGGTCGATCTTGTTGAACACCAGCGTGGTCGGGCGCGGCGTCTCGAGGATCTCCTCGAGCACCTCGTCCACCGCGGCGATCTGCCGGCGGAAGTCGGGATCCGAGGCGTCCACCACGTGGAGCAGCAGGTCGGCCTCGATCGCCTCGACCAGCGTGCTGTGGAACGAGGCGACCAGATGGTGGGGGAGCTTGCGGATGAATCCCACCGTGTCGGTGAGCAGCACCACCTGCCGGGTGGGGCTCACGAGCTGGCGGGTCGTGGCGTCGAGGGTGGCGAACAGACGGTCCTCGACGAACACCCGGGCGCGGGTGAGGGCGTTGAACAACGTGCTCTTGCCGGCGTTCGTGTAGCCGACGATCGCGGCGCGGAACTCGCGCCGGCGGCGGCGGCGCTGGGTCTCGCGCTCGCGCTCGACCGCCTCGAGCTCGCGCTTGAGCCGCGCGATGCGCTCGCGGATGAGCCGGCGGTCGGTCTCGAGCTGGGTCTCGCCGGGTCCGCGGGTGCCGATGCCGCCCGCCTGGCGCTCGAGGTGCTTCCACATGCCGGTGAGGCGCGGCAGCATGTACTCGAGCTGCGCCAGCTCGACCTGGAGCCGCGACTCGCGCGTGCGGGCGCGGCGCGCGAAGATGTCGAGGATCAGCTCCGAGCGGTCCACCACCTTGCGCCCGAGCGCCTTCTCGAGGTTGCGCATCTGGGCGGGCGAGAGGTCGTCGTCGAAGATGACCATGTCGGCGTCCGCCGCCTCGACGGTGGCCTTCACCTCGTCGAGCTTGCCCTTGCCGATGAAGGTGGCGGGATGGATCGTCCCGCGCTTCTGGCGCACGGTCCCGAGCACGCGCGCCCCGGCGGTGTCGGTGAGCCGCGCCAGTTCCTCGAGCGAGCGCTCGAGCCGCGCGGGCTGGCGCCCGCCGTGGCCCACCAGCACGGCTCCCTCGATGCGCGCGGGACGGATGACGGTGTGGGTCGGCTTCACGCGCCCGGCCGTACCTCGAGGTCGTAGGCGGCGGGCGTCAGGTTCTCGAAGCTGCCGTCCTCGCGCACCAGCACCAGGTCCTCGATGCGCACGCCGAGGTCGCGCGAGGGGTAGTAGAGCCCCGGTTCGACCGTGATCACCATGCCGGGCTCCAGCACCTGGGTGTTGCTCGGCGGACCGCCGAGCCGCGGCGCCTCGTGCACCGCGAGGCCCACCCCGTGCCCGAGGCCGTGCACGTAGCCCTCCTGCGCTGTTCGAACAGGTCGCACACCCGCTCCTGGTAGGAGCGGCACGGCTCGCCCACCCGGAGCTCGTCCATCGCCAGGCGGAAGGCGTCGTGGACGTCGTCGTAGATCCGCCGGAGCGGGTCGGGCGCCGCCCCGAGGCAGAACGTGCGGGTGAGGTCGCTGTGATACCCGCCGCCGGCCTCGCTCGGGAAGATGTCCACCAGCAGCGGCGCGCCGGCGCGCAGGCGCTCGGCGTCGTTGCCGCGGTTGTGCGGGACCCCGGCGTCGCGGCCCTGCGAGACGATCGTCTCGCCCCCCTCGAGCCCGTGCGCCAGGAACTCCTCGTGGAGCAGCCGGCGCAGGGCCCCGATCGTCACCGGGCCGGCGCCGTTCCGGAAGTGTTCGCCGTCGCGCTTGAGCGTCCCCAGGTACGTGCGCAGGCGCTCGATCGCCGCCACCGCGCCGCGCGCCGAGCGGCGGATGCGCTCGACCTCGCCGGCGTCCTTGGTCGTGCGCGCCAGCATCAGGACGTCCGGGTAGCTGCGGTCCACGGTGACGTCGCGATTCGCCGAGGTCACGCGCTCGAGCAGCTCGTAGCCGAACGCGGCCGACATGTCGCCGAAGAAGGCGACCGGGCCGCGCATGCCGAGCGCCGCGCAGGTGTCGGCCATCAACTGTCCGTAGGCGCGCGCCGGGTGTCCCTCGCGCTCGATGAGCGGGTAGAGCCGGTGCTGCGGGAAGGTCGAGGTCTCGCAGCCGACCGCCGCCGCCTCGTCGCGCTCCATCGGGTCGTGGATGAGGTGCGCGCGTCCGTCCGCGGTGCGGGCGTACATGCCGACGTGGATCTTGCGGCCGGTGGCGTAGTAGAGGGCCGGGCTGTAACGGTCGTAGGCGAACGCGACCATGCCGGCGAGGCCGCGTTCCTGCATGAGCCGATCCAGGTCCTGACGCACGACGACTCCTCCAGGCGGGGGTGAGCTCACGGAGCTCCGGGGGGCGCTGATGCTAGACCATCCGCCCGCGCGGGAGAAGGCCGATGACGGGGTCCCGGCGGTCGCCCGCTACTCCGGCCAGGCCGCCGACGTCGGCCGCCGGCCGCCGCCCAGCAGCCGCATGGCGATGAGGCCGAACGCGAAGCCGCCGATGTGCGCCCACCACGCGACCCCGCCTCCGGTCGCGAAGCCGAGCGCCAGGAAGCCGCTGAAGAACTGGAACACGAACCACAGCCCCAGCACGACCACCGCCGGCAGCGCCATGATCTGGAAGAACGGGAAGAGCGGGACCAGGGTGATCACGCGCGCGCGCGGGAACGCCACCAGGTAGCCGCCCAGCACGCCGGCGATCGCCCCGCTCGCCCCCACCGTGGGCACCCGCGAGGCCGGGTGGAGCGCGTAGTGGAGCAGCGCCGCGCCCAGGCCGGCGGCGAGGTAGAAGAGCAGGAAGCGCCCGCGCCCCAGCCGGTCCTCGACGTTGTCGCCGAAGATCCACAGGTACCACATGTTCCCGACCAGGTGGAGCCAGCCGCCGTGGAGGAACATCGAGGTGAGGAACGTGAGCCCCGGGCCCGCGAGCGACTCCTCGCCGTAGCGGAGCGCCAGCGTCACGCGCGCAGGCACCATGCCCCACGCGTACATGAACCCGCGCAGGTCGGCGCCCTGCATCAGCTGGTAGAGGAAGGCCGCGACGTTGACGACGATGAGCAGCCGGGTCACCACCGGCGTGGAGCGTGAGGGGTTCTCGTCGCGGAGCGGGAACATGGTCGGTCCGGGCGGCGGGACGCCGGTGGAGGTGGGGGCGAGCGCGCCGGCGGCGCGTCCGGGGTTGACGCCCCTCGCGGCACGCCTCTATGCTTGTTCGCGCGGAGAACTGCGATGCATCCGATGCGCCCCTGCCTGCATCGGAAGGGGCGCTTTCTCATATCCTACGGTCGCGACGGGGGGTGTTTCCATGGCTAACGCGGTTGCCGTCACCGACGAGACGTTCGAGACGGAGGTGCTCAAGTCGCCGGTGCCGGTGCTGGTGGATTTCTGGGCGGCGTGGTGCGGTCCCTGTCGGGCGATCGCGCCCGCCGTGGACGAGATCGCCGCCGAGTACGCCGGCAAGCTCAAGGTGGTCAAGCTCGACGTGGACCAGTACGGCGACGTCTCCGGGCGCTACGGGGTGATGGGGATCCCCACCCT
>CAZKQE010000311.1:0-3539 GCA_964554725.1 uncultured bacterium | reverse complement strand
TGGATGTCGGCGAAGCCGGTCGGCGCGTTCGAGGGCTACCTGCTCGCGGGCGGGATGCTGCTGTAGCCGGGGCGGCGCGGCGGACGCGCCGCCCCTGCCCTTACCTCAGCACCGGGATCCTGCGCTCGAGGCTCTCCCCGTCCACCACCAGCCGCGCCAGGTAGACCCCGGCCGCGACCGGCGTGCCGGCGTCGCTGCGGCCGTCCCACACCCGGGTGCCGGCGCCCGCGGGCTCGAGCGACGCGGTGAGAAGGCGACGCACCCGCCGACCGGCGGCGTCGTGGATCGCGAGCGAGACGCGGGCCTCGGCCGGGAGCGTCCAGGCGAGCCGCACGGCGCCCGCGGCGGGCACCGGCCACGGGGGCGCGAACGACACGCGCGAGCCGGCCGCGGGCGGAACCACCCCGGTGGTCGAGGGCGTGTAGTCGATCGTCAGCTTGGGCGGCTTGAAGCCCTCGCGCGACGAGAACTCCTTCACGCTCTGGAGCGCGCTCTCGTCGCCCAGCAGCAGCCAGCCGAAGTTCGAGCCCGGGTTCGCGAGCCAGAACGCCGCGTCGGCGACCAGGCCGGCGCCGCTCCAGGTGTAGGTGCCGACGCCGGTGACCGACTGCGACGCGCTCGCCCCGGCCGTGAAGTCGCCGCCGGGCGTGGTCCAGGACGCGCTGTTGAAGAACCGGAAGGTCCAGGTGGCGTCGTCCACCTGAGCCGGACTCCCCTGTCCGGCTCCCCCCGACCCGGCCTCGCCCCAGTCGGCGCTCAGCCGGTGCACGGTCACCGTGCGTGCGAGAACGTTCGGGGACTGCGTCATCTCCAGCTCGAGCGTGGCGGAGTTGATCGTCGAGCCGGCGGGGATCGCGGTGAGGTCGAACGCCAGCACCCCGCGCCGCAGCGTGCCGCCGCCATTGCTCCCGACCCGGCCGGCGTAGATGCCGAGCCCCGAGCCGTTGCTGTTGTTGATCGGCTCCTCGATCAGCGTGTTGTCCTTCACCGGCGCGAGGTTGGTGACCGCGGCGGCGGCCGGCTCGATGGCGCCGGCGAGGAGGAAGGCGGACAGGACCACGACGGGGGCGCGCAGGCGCGAGGATGGGTTCATGGGGCGGCTCCGCGAGGAGGATGAGGAAGGTGCCCGGCGTACGGCGGCCAGGCCGGCGTACCCGGCGCCCATACTCTAACGCAGCGCGGGGGCGGCGAGCGATGCCAATCCAGCGCCCGGGGTCGGGGTGGCAGGCGCAAGCCCCGGTGGCCGCTCTGGGCACGACGATCCGTCCGCTCTCAGGCGGAGGTCTCGCAAGCCCTTGCGGGGCGGCCCCCCCTCCCCGACCGCGATGCGCCCCGCGCGGAGCGCCCGGGGACGGGCCCGTTGCGGTGCGGCGCGCTCCCGCGTCACAATGCGGCGTCCGGCCAGCCGTGCGCCGGCCGCCACTCTCCCCCCATCCCCACCGGAGGTCCTTCGATGAACGCCTACACCTGCGACAAGTGCGGCATGAGCGTCGGCAGCATCACCTGCGGCAAGTGCGGCAAGGAGCTGGTCCACGACAAGCTCACGACCGGCGACGGCGGCACGGTGTTCGTCTCCCGCTGTCCGGACGGCCACGGCAAGATCAAGTCGCCGATGTGCTGCGGCCAGGACATGACCTGCGCGGTGGCCTGAACGCCGCCGCGGCACCGCGTCAGCCCCGGGCCGGGGCCGCCGCCTTGCGTTCCGGGCGGGGGTCACGGCCCGGCCGTTCCCGCCCGCTGCCGAGGAAGCGCCGCCAGATGAGCCGCTCGATCGCCGCCATCTCGGCGCGCAGCGTCTCGCGCGTCCCGCCGGGGCGGGGCGGCGCGCCGGTGTCGCGCGACAGCGCCTCGGCGCAACGCTCCTTGAGCGGCAGCCGGCGGTCGCTCGCGCCGCAGGCGGCGAGCAGCGCCTCGACGCGGCGCAGGCGGCGCTGGGCGTCGGCGATGTGCGCCAGCGCCTCGGCCACCGTGAGCGCCCCCTGCTCGGCATCCTGCAGCAGCTGGCAGCGGAACACGCGGCAGCACTTCGGTCGCTGGGCGTAGATCCCGCAGCGCCGCCCCTGCAGCGCGGCGCACGGCTGCGAGAGCAGCCCGGCGTCCGACGACTCGTCCTCCACCTCGAGCCCCATCACCTCGAGCAGCGCCGCCTCGGCGCGGCCGGTCAGCTCGACGTCGGCGAACAGCGTGCCGTCGCAGCACAGGGCGCAGCGCGTGCACAGGATGTCGCTGAGGGACTCGCTCATGCGCCCACAATGGACCTTCGCAGCGCACAAGGGAAGCGCGGCGGTGCGCCCGCCGGGCGACCGACGCCCCCCGGGCCCCCGGGGCGGAACGGTCGAGGCCGTCCCGCTCAGGCCGCCTGGCGGCGTTCGTCCCCGAGCACCTCGCGCACCTTGCGGGCGAGGACGTCGGCGGTGAACGGCTTCGGCAGGAACGGCACGCGGTCCACGACCACGGCCTGGTGGAGCACGGCCTCCTCGGCGTAGCCCGACACGCAGAGGATCCTCAGGTCGGGCCGGAGCGCGGTGGCCCGGGCCATCAGCTCGTTGGCGCCCATGCCCGGCATCACCAGGTCGGTCACCATGAGCGCGACCGGCGTCGCGGCCGTCCGCAGGCGCTCGAGCGCCTCGAGGCCGTTGCGCGCCTCGAGCACGCGGTAGCCGTGCAGGACCAGGATGCCCCGCGTGACGGCCCGCACCGCATCCTCGTCCTCGACCACCAGCACGGTCTCGCAGCCGGTCGCGGTCGGCCGCGCCGGCGCCCGCGCGGGGGGCGGCGCCGGGGCGGCGGCGACCACCGGCAGCAGCACCGCGCAGGTGGATCCACGCCCGGGCGCGCTCCGCACCTCGATCGTGCCGCCGCTCTGCCGGACGATCCCGTACGCCGAGGAGAGTCCGAGGCCGGTCCCCCGCCCCTGCTGCTTCGTGGTGAAGAACGGCTCGAAGATGCGGCACAGCACCTCGGGCGCCATCCCGGTGCCGGTGTCGGAGACCGACAGGATCGCGTGCGGGCCGGGTCGCAGTCCCGTCCTCCGTCGCGCGCGCTCCTCGTCGATCACGGTCCGTCCGGTCGTGATCGTCAGGCGTCCGCCGGCGGGCATGGCGTCGCGCGCGTTGACGACCAGGTTGACGATCACCTGCTCGAGCTGGCCGGGATCCGCCAGCACCGCCCCGAGCCCGGCCGCCGGGCGCGACACCAGCTCGACGTCCTCGCCGATCACCCTGCGCAGCATGCCGTCGAGCCCTTCGAGCACCGCGCTCAGGTCCACCGGCGGGGCACGAAGCACCTGCGGGGGGCTGAACGCACGCAGCCGCCGCGTGAGACCCGCCGCCCGATCGGCGGCGGTGCAGATCTCGTCGAGATGGCCGCGCACCGGATGGTCCGGCTCGAGCTGGGTCCGCGACAGATCGCCGAAGCCGAGGATCGCGGTGAGGATGTTGTTGAAGTCGTGCGCGACGCCGGCCGCCAGGCGGCCGACCGCCTCCAGCTTCTGCGCCTGCCGCAGCCGCGCCTCGCTCTCCTGGAGCGCGACCTCGGCC
>CAZKQE010000310.1:0-3565 GCA_964554725.1 uncultured bacterium | reverse complement strand
AGCGGTGGCGGCGCCGCCCCCGGCGGGGCGGTCCCGCGCCGCAGGGCGCGCTCGAGGCGTCCCGCGGGCCGCGCCGAACCCAGCCGCTCGCGCAGCCGGTGGGCCGGGACGCGCGCGCGCAGCTCCTCGACCCGGCGGCGGCGGTCGTCGGCGATGCGCGCGAGGAAGTCGGCGGGCGGGGTCGGCACCGGCGCCCTCAGCGTCGCACCAGGGTGCCGGCCAGCAGGTCGTGCAGGCCCTGATTGCGGTCGGTGAACGCGGCCAGCACGTAGCCCATGCCGAGCGGGAGCCCCGACAGCCACTTGCCGAACGAGCGTCCGGTGGCGCGCAGGAACGTGATCCGTCGCCCCTCGAGGTCGGTGACGCGGAGCCCGAGCAGCATCTTCCCCGGGGTGGCCTGCCAGCGGGAGCTCTCGAAGCCGGCGCCGTAGAGCCACGAGACGACGGCGCGCACGAACCACACCAGGAGCGAGGTCATCATCAGGGCGGCCAGCGCCTCCGAGGTCATGTCCCCGGCCAGGGCGGCGCCGAGGTGGGCGAAGCCGAGGCCGAGCCCGAACGGCATGGTGATGGCGCCGGTGATGAGGCCATCCACCACGAACGCGACCAGCCGGCGCCAGAATCCCCCGTAGCGGACCGCCTCGGCGGCCGCCGGCGGGGCCGCCGCCGTCGCGGACGGGGCGGGCCCGGACGCGCCCGCCCGCGGCGGGACCGCGGGCACCGCCGCGCCGCAGGCCGGGCAGTAGGACGCCCCCGCGGGGAGCGGACTGCCACAGTGGGAACAGTACACGGCCCCCTCCTCCCCCGCCTCCGGTGCGATCAGCCCCGGAACTCCTGCATCTCGGTCAGCTTGGCGCGCGCGGCACGCCGGTCGATGGCGTCCGCCGCCGCGGCGACGCCGGCCGCGAGGTCCGCCGCGACGCCGGCGACCACCAGGGCCGCCCCCGCGTTCAGCACCACGATGTCCCGCGCCGCGCCCCGCTCGCCGTCCAGCACCGCGCGCACGCGGGCCGCGTTCGCCGCGGCGTCCCCGCCGGCGACGCCGCCGCGGTCGGCGTGGGCGAGCCCCACCTGCGCCGGGTCCAGCTCGAACTCGCGGATGCTCCCGCCCGACAGCTCGGCGACGTGGCTGGGCGCGAACACGGTCAGCTCGTCCATGCCGTCGCGCCCGTGCACCACCCACGCCCGCTCGCTGCCGAGGCGCTGGAGCACCTCGGCGACCGGCCGCACCAGGGTGTCCGAGAACACGCCCAGCAGCTGGCGCCCCGCCCCGGCCGGGTTCGTGAGCGGACCGAGGACGTTGAACACGGTGCGCACGCCGATCTCGCGGCGCGGGCCGGCGGCGTGGCGCAGCGCGGTGTGGTAGTTGGGGGCGAACAGGAAGGTGATCCCCAGCCCGTCGAGCGAGCGGGCGGCGTTCTCGGGGGTGAGGTCGATCCGCACCCCCAGCGACTCGAGCACGTCGGCGCTGCCGGTGCGGCTCGAGACCGCCCGGTTCCCGTGCTTCGCCACCGCGACGCCGCAGGCGGCGGTGACGATCGCCACCGTGGTCGAGATGTTGAAGGTGCCGGCGTTGTCGCCGCCGGTGCCGCAGGTGTCGAGCAGCGGCGTGCGGCGGGTGCGGATGGGCGGGACCCGGGCGCGCATCGCCGCGGCCATGCCGGCGATCTCGTCCGGCGTCTCGCCCTTCATGCGCAGCGCCACCGCGAGCGCGCCGATCTGGGCCGGGGTCGCCTCGCCGGCCAGGATCTGCTCCATGCTCGCGCGCGCCGCCTCCTGGGTGAGCCCCTCGCCCTTCACCACCCGGGCGATCGCCGTCCGGATCACGTCCACGCGCTCCCTCCGCGGCGGTGCGGCGCCGGCCGCCCCGGCGCTCACGTGCGGGCCGCCGTCCGCTGCCGGCACAGCACCAGGAAGTTCTCGATCAGCTTGAGGCCGGAGCGCGTGAGCACCGACTCCGGGTGGAACTGCACGCCCCAGGTCTCGTGGTCCGCGTGCTTGAGGCCCATGATCTCCCCCTCCGGCGTCCACGCCACCAGCTCGAGGCACGGCGGCAGCGACTCGCGCTCGACGATGAGCGAGTGGTACCGGGTGGCCTCGAAGGGGTTGTCGAGCCCGGCGAACACCCCGCGGCCCTGGTGGAGGATGGGACTGGTCTTCCCGTGCATGAGCCGCCCCGCCCGCACCACGCGCCCACCATACACCTCGGCCAGGCCCTGGTGCCCGAGGCACACGCCGAGGATCGGCACGCGCCCGGCGAGGGCGCGGATCGCGGCCTCGGAGATCCCCGCGTCGCGGGGCTCGCCCGGCCCCGGGGAGACCACCAGCCCCTCGAGCGGGCGCGCGGCCAGTGCCTCGACCGTGAGGGCGTCGTTGCGGTGCACCTCGACCGAGGCGCCCAGCGTCCCCAGGTACTGGACCAGGTTGTAGGTGAACGAGTCGTAGTTGTCGAGGACGACGATCACGGGTGCCCCTGCTCGGCCCGCTGCACCGCCAGCCACAGCGCGCGCCCCTTGCTCAACGTCTCCTCCCACTCCCGCTCGGGCTCGGAGTCGGCGACGATCCCGGCGCCGGCGCCCCAGTGGGCGTGACCGTCGGCGTAGACCAGCGTGCGGATCGCGATGCACAGGTCGAGGTTGCCGTGGTAGTCGAAGTGGCCGACCGCTCCGGCGTAGACGCCCCGGCGCACCGGCTCGAGGGCCTCGATGATCTCCATCGCCCGCACCTTGGGCGCGCCGGAGACCGTGCCGGCCGGGAAGCAGGCGCTCACGATGTCGAGCGGCCGCAGCCCCGGCCGCGCGCGCCCGCGCACGTTCGAGACCAGGTGCATCACCTGCGAGTAGCGCTCGACCGCCATGTACTCGTTCAGCTCCACGGTGCCGTACTCCGCGACCCGGCCGACGTCGTTGCGGCCCAGGTCCACGAGCATCACGTGCTCGGCGCGCTCCTTGTCGCTGGCGCGCAGCTCCTCCTCGAGCGAGGCGTCGTCCTCGGTCGTGCGTCCGCGCGGCCGCGTGCCGGCGATCGGCCGCACCTCGATCGCCCCCTCGGTGCGGCGCACCAGTACCTCGGGCGAGGAGCCGACCAGCGAGAACCCGTCGAGCCGCAGAAAGTACATGTACGGGGAGGGGTTGGTCACGCGCAGCGCGCGGTAGGCCTCGAAGGCGGGGCGCGTGACCGGGCTGCTCATCCGGTGGCTGAGGACGACCTGGAAGATGTCCCCGGCGCGGATGCGCTCCTGGGCCTCCTCGACCGCGCGACAGAAGCCCTCGCGCGTGGCGGTCGAGGTCGGCTCGGCGGGCGGGGCGCCGGCCACCGGCTCCTCCCACGGGAGCGGGCGGCGGAGGCGCGCGACCTCCTCGTCGAGGCGTCGCACCGCGTCGCGGTAGCCGCGTTCGGGATCGTCGTCGCCGCGCGCGTGGGTGACCACCTTGAGGGTGTGGCGCAGGTTGTCGAACACGCTGACGACGTCGCCGAACATGAACACCGCGTCCGGCAGCCCCTGGTCGTCGCGGGCGCGCACCGGGAGGCGCTCGAACCAGCGCACCGCGTCGTACCCGAAGTA
>CAZKQE010000309.1:0-3566 GCA_964554725.1 uncultured bacterium | reverse complement strand
GTCCTCGCCGCCGCCATCCCGGGCCAGCATCACACGCTGGTGCTGCTCGCGGCGCCGCTCCTCGCGGTGGCGCTGGCGCTGGTGCTGCTGCCGGAGCGCGTGACGGCCCGCGCGCTGCCGGGGTTCCGGCGGCCCTACGCGCTGCGGCCGGCCCACCTCGCCGCGGGCCTGGGGCTCGTGCTGCTCGGGCTCGCCCCGCTGATCCACCTCCCGCTCGGCGGCGCGCGCGAGGGAGCGCTGGTGTGGGGACGGCCCGACACGTGGTCCGGGTTCGCCGCCCTGCTGACGCGGGCCGAGTACGGGTCGTTCGACGTCGCGGCGTTGCCGCCCTCGCGCCGTGCGGCGGCGAACCACGTCGCCGCCTACCTCGCCGACCTGCCGGGCGGGTTCGGCCTGCCGGCCCTGGCCCTCGCCCTGCTCGGCGCCGGGGCGCTGGCCGTGGCGGCGGTGCGAGGACGCGGGGGCGCCACCGGCCCGGCCGCGCGGCCGCTGGCGCTGGCGCTGCTCGGGTTCGGCGTCGCGCAGGCGCTGTTCTTCTCCCGCATCCCGCTCGCGACCGAGGTGCCCTACCTGCGCGGGGTGGTCGAGCGCTTCCACCCGCTCCCGCACGTCGCGGTCGCCCTGCTGGTGGGGATCGGCGTCGCCTCGCTGCCGGCGGCCGTCGCGCGCGCCGGGCGCGGCGCCGTACCGTGGCTGCTCGTCGTGGGCGCGGGCGTGGCGCCGCTGGTCGCCCACTTCGGCACGCTTGACCAGCGCGGCAACACGGTGATGGAGGACCTGGGTCGCAACGTGCTCGCCTCGCTGCCGCGCGACGCGGCGCTGTTCTCGACCGGCGACATCCTGTTCAACAGCCTCACGTACCTCCAGCGGGTCGAGAAGCTGCGGCCCGACGTGGTGGTGGCGGACCAATACCTGATGACGCGAGCGTGGTACGTGGGGGACCTGCGCCGGCGGTACCCGGGGCTGCTGCCGGCGTTCAAGGTGTTCGCCGAGCCCGACAGCGACCGCTACCGCGGCGACTCCCTGAGCGGCAACGCGCGCTGGATCGAGCACCTGCGCGGCCGCCGCCCGGTCGCCTTCACCGGGTTCATCGACCGCAGCCACGAGGCCGGCTACGAGATGGTGCGCACGGGCTACACGCTGGTGCCCTACGTGCGCGGGCAGGTGCCGCCGGTGGGGGAGCGCGCGCGCGCGGCGGTGCGGCTGCTCGAGGCGTTCCGGCTCGAGAGCTTCTTCCGTCGCCAGGACCCGCGCGGTCCCGAGGCCGAGAGCCGCTGGCGGACGACGCAGCTCCTCGCCGGCGTGTGCTTCCTGCTGTGCGACGCCGAGGGGCAGGCACTGCGCCGGGCGGAGTTCCCGGGGCTCGTGACGCTCGCCGCGTTCCTCGACCGCTATGCGGGGCTGGCCGACGTCCCCGACCCCGAGCTGCTGCGGGCGGCCGGGTTCCTGCACGTGTACCACCCCGAGTTCCGCGACCCGGCGCGCGCCGTGCGGGCGCTCGAGCGGTACCTCGCGCTGGTGCCGACCGGCCCCGAGGCCGACGGCGTGGCGCGGCTGCTGGCGGAGATCCGCCGCGGCGGATAGCGGGGGGAGCGGGTCGGTTCCGCGATCGCGAAGATTCTCCTTGACTCCCTCGGACCGTCCGTAACGACACCGTCTACGGAGCGGCCTCGGATGCGCCCGGAACCGCTCCTCAGCGGCGCCTGCCCGGCGAACCGATCGACGCTCGCGCCCGATCTCGCGATGCGGGCCGATGTGCCTCGTGCGGGCATCCTAGTTAGCCGAGTTCGCCCATGCGATGATGCGCAGGTCCGCCCCCGGCCCCTCGACACCCGCCCCCGTCGAGTGCGCCCATGTCCCGCTACGCCCTGTCCCACCTCAGCGACCGTTCGCTGCTCGACGGTCTCGCCCGCCTCGTCGCCCGCGACCGCGCCACCACGGCCGAGATGCTCGCCCACATCGCCGAGGTGGATGCCCGCAAGCTCTACCTGCCGGCGGCCTATCCCAGCATGTACGCGTACTGCGTCGGGGAGCTTCGGCTCTCGGAGGACGCGGCCTTCAAGCGGATCAAGGCCGCCCGCGCCGCCCGGCGGTTCCCGGTCATCCTCGAGATGGTGGCGGACGGCCGGCTGCACCTGAGCGCGGTGGTCCTGCTGGCGCCCCATCTCACCGAGGACACATGCCGGGAGTTGCTGGCAGCCGCCGCGCACAACACCCGCGCCGAGATCGAGCAGCTGCTGGCGGCGCGGTTCCCGACGTCGGACATGCTGGCCTGGGTGGCGGCGATCCCGGCGGACGGTCGGAACGGCTCGGCGCAGCGGTCCGCGCCGTGCCCCGGCTCCCCGGCGATGTCCGGGTCCCTGGCGATGCCGGCGGCGGAGTCGTCTCGATCCGAGCCCGCCGCCCGTGAGGAACGGGCGCTCATGGAGGCTGAGGGCGGATGTCTCTCCGCGATCAGGACCGCCGAACAGGCCCCGGGGCCTGTTCGCATCCCGCAAGTCGTTGCGAATCCGAGGGTGCGTCCTCTGACGAGCATGTCATTCTCGGTCCAGTTCACGCTGAGCCATGCCGGTCACGAGCAGCTCCGCAGAGCACAGGAGCTGCTGGGACACACGATCCCGTCAGGCGATATCGCGGCGGTGATGGAGCGTGCGCTCGGGTTGTTGGTCGCCCACCTCGAGCGGCAGAAGTTCGCCGCCACCGATCGCCCGCGGCCGGCGCCGCGGCGTGAGTCGGCGAACCCGCGGCATATCCCGGCCCACGTGAAGCGCGCGGTGTGGGCACGCGACGGCGCCCGCTGTACGTTCGTGAGCGACGACGGCCGCCGGTGCGAATCCCGCACGCGGCTCGAGTTCGATCACGTGCTGGAAGTCGCCCGCGGCGGGGGATCGTCCGAGTCCGATCTACGCCTCCGCTGCCGTGCGCACAACCAGTACACGGCCGGATGCACGTTCGGCGAGGGCTTCATGGAGGGCAGGCGCGCCGCCCCGCCCGGCGCTAGTCCGCCCCGATCCGCTTCAGGAACGTCGCCTCGTCGATGATGGCGAGGCCCTTCTTGCGGGCGGCGTCGAGCTTGGACCCGGCGCCGGGCCCGGCGACCACCAGCGTCACCTGCTTGCCGATGGTCGACGCCACGCGGGCGCCGGCGTCCTCGGCCTTCTTCGCCGCCTCGGGGCGGGTCATGCGCTCGAGCCCGCCGGTGAACACGACGACCTCGCCGGCCAGCGGCTGCGGGCCCTTCGGCTTGCGCTCCATCACGGGTCGCACCCCGGCCTTCTCGAGCCGCTCGAGCACCTTCCGGTTGCGCGGGTTCGAGAAGAACCGTCGCACCGACTCCGCCACCTCGGGGCCGATGCCGTGGATCTCCTGCAGCGCCTCCTCGTCGGCGTCGAGCAGCGGGGCGACCGCGCCGTAGTGGTCGGCGAGCAGCCGGGCGATCGTGCTGCCGACGTGCTCGATGCCGAGCGCGTACAGGAACCGGTCGAGGCGCGGGCGCTTGCTGGCTTCGATCGCCGCCATCAGGTTCTCGATCGACTTCTCGGCGAACCCCTCGAGTCCGGCGAGGT
>CAZKQE010000308.1:0-3632 GCA_964554725.1 uncultured bacterium | reverse complement strand
GCGAGGAACGGCCGCCGGTAGGAGGCGGAGACCAGGCGCGGGTCGCACACGACCAGCACCCCGCGGTCGTCGGCGCGGCGGATGAGCCGCCCGACCCCCTGGCGGAACCGCAGCACCGCCTCCGGCACCGCGTCGGCGCGGAACGGGTCGAGCCCGCGCTCGCGCAGGCGCTCGCCGCGCGCTTCGACCAGCGGGTCGTCGGGCACCGAGAAGGGGAGGATGGCCACCACGAGGATCTCCAGCGAGGCTCCGGGAAAGTCCACACCTTCCCACAGGCTCTGAACCCCGAGCAAGACGGCCCCGCGATGGGCGCGGAACCGCTCGCTGACGCGGCTCGCCGGACCGTCCCACTCCTGCGCGAGCAGCACCTGCCCGGGGCCGAGCCGCGCGCGCAGCCGCTCGCGGGCGCGGCGCAGGCGCTCGTGGGCGGTGAACAGCACCAGCACGTTGCGGCCGGTGGCGGCGAGGGAGGCGACCAGGGCGGCGATCTCCTCCCCGCCCTCGGCCGCGGCGCCGGCGCCGGGGAGCACGTACGCCCGCATCTGCCGCGCGAGCGGGAAGGGCGAGGGGTAGGAGACCGCGCGGTAGGGCACGCCGTGCTCCTCCCCGAGCCCGAGCCGCTCGGCGGTGAAGGCGAAGTCCCCGCCCGCGGCGAGCGTCGCCGAGGTCAGCACGGTGGCGCGCGCGCGTCCGAGGATCCGCCGTCGCGCGTGGTCGCCGACCGAGACCGGCGCGCCCCGCAGCTCGATCCCGCGCCCGCCCGCCGCGCGCCAGTAGACCCAGTCGCGGTCGGCCGCCTCCGCGAGCTGCTCGAGGTCGGTGCGCAGCGCGCTCCACTGGGCCGCACCCTGCTCCAGCTCGGCCTGCAGCTCCTCCTCGAGCGCGCGCGTCCCGCCGCCGCGCCCCTGCGCCAGCCGCCCGGCCGCCGCCGCCAGCCGCAGCAGCCCGGCCGCCAGCGCCGCGCACTCGCCCAGCACCGCCTCGAGCGGCTGCAGGTCGCGGCCCAGCAGCTCGCCGGCGGAGCGGTAGCGCACGCGCGTCCCGTACAGCGCCTGTCGCTCGTCGCCGGCGTCGCGCGGCGGCTCGACGGCGGCAAAGAAGCGCTCCGCCGCCTCGCGCGTGTGCGGGATGCGCGCCGCGAGCGCCTCGACCTCGTCCCGCACGTCGCCGCGCTCGCGCTCGTCGAACAGCGGCAGCAGCAGGCCGCGCGCGCGCGCCAGCAGGCCGCCCGCGCGCGGGCCCCGGCGGGCGCCGAGATGGCGCAGTCCCTCCTCGACGCGGTGACGCGACACGCCGCGCTCGAGCTGCCCGAGCAGCACGCCCTCCAGGCGATGCGCCTCGTCCACGACCAGCAGGTCGAACTCCGGCAGCAGTCCCTCGGCGCTGCCGGCGAGCGCGAGCAGCGCGTGGTTGACGATCAGCAGCCGAGACTCGCCCGCGCGCCGGCGCGCCCGCACCCAGAAGCACTCGCGGCCGCGCCGGCAGGCGACCCCGGCGCACGCCACCGGGTCGGTCGCCACCCGCCCGCGCACGCGGCGGTAGGCCTCGGGGTCGGCGGCGGGGAAGCGGTCGAGGTCCCCGTGCTCGTCGCCGGCCGCCCACGCGCGCAGCGCCTCGAGCGTCTCGCGCGCCTGCGCCGCCGCGGCGTCCGCGACCTCGAGCGCGCGCGGGCACAGGTAGTTCTGCTTCCCCTTGAGGCGCGCGCACGGCAGCTCGACTCCGAGCGCGCCGAGCAGCGCCGGGACGTCGCGCTCGAACAGCTGGTCCTGCAGCGAGCGCGTGCAGGTCGCCACCACCACCCGGCGCTCCGTCTCGAGCGCCATCAGCACCGCGGGCAGCAGGTAGGCGAGCGACTTGCCGACCCCGGTCGGGGCCTCGGCGAGCAGCACCCCGCCCTGCTCCAGGGTCGCCGCCACGTCGCGCGCCATCTCGCGCTGCGCGAGCCGGTCCTCGTAGCGGGGCCAGCGGTCGGCGAGGCGGCCGCCCGGGGAGAGCAGGGTCGCGACCCGCTCCGACAGCGTCATGCCGCCCCTCCTCTCCCGTCCGCCGCGGACCTAGAACGCGCTCACCAGCCGCAGGTGGATCTTGCCCTCGAGCGGGGCGCGGCCGGGCTCGAGCCCGTAGTCTACCCCGACCGTGCCGCCGGCGGCATCGAGCCGCAGGCCGAAGCCGATTCCGTCCCGCTGCAGCGTCTCGTGCCGCTCGCCGTCCCCGGGCGCCGGCAGGCGCGTGTCCATCACCGCGTGGTCCCAGAACAGGAACACGCGCTGCCCGCCGTCGCCGAGGAAGCGGCGCCACTCGAGGCGCGCGAGCGCGAAGCGGTCCACCCGGAACGCCTGCTCGTCGTGGCCGCGCAGGCTGGCGGCGCCGCCCACCGGGGAGCGCTCGTAGAGGGGCAGCACCCGCGGGGCCCCGAAGCGCGAGGCGCCCGACAGCTCGAGCGCGAGCCCCGCCCGCGCGCCCAGCGGCCGGTGCCACTCGAGCAGCGTCTCCACCGCGTTGTCGCGGGCGCTCCGCCGGCCGCCCGCGCGCAGCGTCTCGCGGCGGAACACCTGGGCGGCGACCACGCGGGCCAGCACCCCCGCCCGCGGCGCCCCGCGCGGCTCGCGCGCGTCGCGCTCGAGGGTGAAGTCGGTGGTCTGGGCGGCGACGCTCGCCACCTCCCCCAGCGACTGGACGACACGCTCCTGCGAGTAGCCGGCGGCGATGCGGTCGCGCTCCCCGAGCGTGAGGCCGAAGCGCGCGCCCCAGCGGGTGCGGGTGTAGATCGTGTCCTGCTGCTGCTGCTCCAGCGCCACTTCGCCGCGCAGCGGGGCGCCGAACAGCAGCGGCTCGGCGTAGCGCGCCGCGAACTCCGCCGCCCCGCGCCCGCGCGACTCCCAGCGCAGGGCGAGCGCCCGGCCGGTGCCGGCCAGGTTGTCGAGCGCGACGCTGGCCAGCCCCACCGCGCGCCCCTCGCCCTGCACCCCCACCGCACCCTCGAAGCGATGGTAGCGCGGCTCCACCACCCGGTAGACGAGCCGCCCCCGGCGCGGGTCGCCCTCGCCCTCGATCCCGCCGTACTCGACCGAGCGGAACAGCCCCAGGCGCGCGAGCCGGTCGCGTGCGGCGACCGCCTCGGCCTCCGAGAACGGCCGCCCCTCGAGGCGGCCCATGGCCCGCGACGCGAACGCGGCCCGCGTGGTGCGCAGGCCCTCGACCCGCACCTGCGAGACGGTCACCGCCGGGCCCAGCGCGCCGCTCAGCCGGGCCCGCGCGCCGCCCGAGTCCCAGTGGAGGGCGCTCACCCCGAGGCTGGCGTACGGGTGGCCGCGGTCGGCGGCCAGGCGCACCGCGCGCTCGATCGCGCGGCCGAGCGCGGCCGGCGAGGCCCATCCCCCCGCCGGCGGCTCCAGGTGGGCGGCGAGCCCGGCCGAGTCGGCGGAGGTCGGGGCGTCGATGACGAGCGACGCCAGCCGGTAGCGGGGCCCCTCGTCCACCGTGAGGCGCAGGACGCGGCCCGCGCTCGAGTCCCAGCGCGCCTCGGCGCGCGCGTCGAGGTGACCCGCCTCCTGCAGCTCGGCGACCAGCGCCGCGAGCGCGGCGGCCAGCGCCCCGGCGTCGCGCGGCGCCCGCAGCGGCGCCGCGAACAG
>CAZKQE010000307.1:0-3633 GCA_964554725.1 uncultured bacterium | reverse complement strand
CGGGGCTTCCCCGGCGGCCGCCTTTCCTCTAATGTCGCGGACGCGACCGAGTGACCGGGCCGCGCCCGTCGAGGGGCGCGGCTTCGCTGCTTCCTGAGGAGGTCCTGGCGTGACGACGTCGCCGCTGGAGTCGCTGGTGCTGAAGGGGACGACGCGCATCGTCCTGCTGGTGCTGGACGGGGTGGGCGACCTGCCCGACCCGGACCGCGCGGGACGCACGCCGCTCGAGGCCGCCCGCACCCCGCACCTCGACGCGCTCACGCCGCGCGCCGCGCTCGGCCGGCTGCTGCCGGTCGCACCCGGCATCACCCCGGGCAGCGGGCCCGGCCACCTCGCGCTGTTCGGCTACGACCCGCTCGCCACCCCGGTCGGCCGCGGGGTGCTCGAGGCGCTGGGGGCGGGGATGGATCTGCGCGCGGGCGACGTCGCCGCGCGCGCCAACTTCTGCACCGTGGACGCCGGCGGTACCGTGACCGACCGCCGCGCCGGGCGCATCGCGCAGGAGACCTGCGCGCGGCTGGTGGCGACGCTCGCCCGCGAGCTGCCGCGCATCGAGGACGTCGAGGTGCGGCTGCAGGCGGGCATGGGCCACCGATTCGTCGCGGTGCTGCGCGGCCCCGGGCTCGGCGGCGAGGTGAGCGACGCCGATCCCCATCGCGAGGGCAGCCCGGTGCCGCCCGCGCGCCCGCTCGCCCCCGGGGCGGCGGGAGAGAAGACCGCCCGCATCGCGAACGCGTTCGTGGCGGGCGCGGCCCAGCGACTGCGCGGCGAGCCGGTCGCCAACGCCGTCCTCCTGCGCGGGCTCTCGTCGCGCCCCTCGCTGCCCGGCTACCGCGAGCGTTTCGGGCTGCGCGCCGCCGCGGTGGCGGCCTACCCGATGTACCGCGGGGTCGCGGAGCTCGCCGGGATGGCGGTGTTCCCGGCCGGCCCGCGGGTGAGCGACGCGTTCGCGGTGGCCACCGGGCGCTGGGACGACTTCGACTTCTTCTTCATCCACGTCAAGGGCACCGACATGGCGGGCGAGGACGGCGACTTCGACGCCAAGGTCGCGGTGATCGAGGAGGTGGACCGGGCCCTGCCCGACCTGCTCGCCCGCTCGCCCGACGTGCTGTGCGTGACCGGGGACCATTCCACGCCCGTGGCCGTGCGCGGGCACTCCTGGCATCCGGTGCCGGCGCTGGTGCACGCACGCTGGTGCGGCGCCGATGCGGCGCCCCGCTTCCACGAGGCGACGTGTCGCCAGGGGAGCCTCGGGGTGCTGCCCGCCCGCGACCTGATGGCCGTGCTGCTGGCGAACGCCGGCCGCCTCGACAAGTTCGGAGCCTGACATGACCCGGATCCATCCCGCCGTGCGCCCCACCGTCCTCGCGGCGTGCCTCGCCGCCCTGATCGCTCCTTCCGCGCCCGCCGCGCCGCCGCCCCCGCTCGGCACCACGCTGTTCGCGTTCCCGGGCGCCACGACCAACCCCGCCACCGCCGCCTCGGCAGGGCTGGTGCTCGCCGACCGCTGGCTGGGGGACGACCCGGCCTGGAACCCGTCGGCGGCGCCGGGGTCCATGGTCCGGCTCTCGGGGCTCGTGCTCCACGTGAGCCGCCAGGACCTGCGCGCCGGCAACCGGAACTACGACGAGACGCCGGCCGCCTTCGACGGCGCGGGGTTCGCCGCGGGGCTGCCCGCGCGCGGCCGGTTCGCGCTCTCCGCCTACGCGTTCCAGCCGGTGCTGCGGCGCGAGACCAGCGCGTTCTCGCGCGGCACCGGGGCGGTGGACCCGATGAACCCGCCCGGCACGATCGAGGCGGCCGGCGAGGCGCGCGAGCTGCGGGCGGGCGGGGCGCTCTCGGTCGAGGTCGGTCCCGGCCGCGTCGGCGTCGGGGTCGAGTGGACGCGGCGCGACGACCGCTACGAGACCATCGAGCGTTCGGGCAGCCCCACCTCCGGGACCACCCGGCTCGAGCTCGCGGGCGACGCGGTCGGCTTCCAGCTCGGCGGCCGGCTCGACCTCGGCGACCCGGGCGCGGGCGGCGTGCGCCTGGGCGCCGGCGTGCGGCGCCTGCCGGCGCTCGCGGTGGACGCCCCGCTCACGCAGGACCTGCTGGTCGGGCGCAGCGACTCCACCTGGCGCGCCGAGCGCGGGGCGGGCTGGGAGATGGGCGCGAGCGCCCGCTACGCGGCCGGGCCCGCGTTCCGGGCGATCGCCGCGCTGGGCGGACGCACCGCGCAGCGCTGGGAGGGATTCGACCTCGCGGCGGGTCGGGCGTGGGAGTGGAAGCTCGCCGGCGAGTACCACGACGCCCGCGACCCGTGGACGCTGCGGTTCGGGATCGGCCAGGAGCGCGAGGACGGCGTGGACGAGGCGCGGGCCGACGTGCTGGGCCTCGGCTTCGGCTGGGCCTTCGCCTGGGGGACGCTCGACGTGGGGGTCGCGCACCGCACGCTCCACCGCGGCGCGGCGCCGAACTCGTTCGAGGACCGCCTGGTCCTCACCGTCGGCGCGCCGCGCTGAGCGGGCGCGCCGCGGCCGCCGCGGGCGCCCGGTCGCGCTGTGCTATACTGCGCCGCGAACTCGAACGCCGGTCACACCGAACCAACGTCCGCGGTCGCGGCCGTGAGGCGTCCCGGTTGCGCCGGGGGCCCGCGCGGGGAGTCGGGGGGTCGCACGTCGCCCCGTCCGCCCCGACGCGCGACCCCACCGCGCGGTCCGGAGCGGTGCGAGAGTGGCGGAACTGGCAGACGCGCTGGATTTAGGTTCCAGTGGGGAAACTCGTGGGGGTTCGACTCCCCCCTCTCGCACCATGATGAGGAATATCCAATGACCGACACACACGCGCACGATCACGACCACCACGGCCACGATCACGCGCACGACCACGACCACGACCATCACCACCACCACACCCACGGCCCGGCGCGGGCCTTTGCCGTGACTGTGGCGGCCCCCAGCCAGACCCGGCGGGTACTTTCCGTACAGGTCCCGGCCGAGGAACTGGAAAAAGAACGGGCAGCGGTGCTCAAGGAAATGCAGCGCCAGATCCGCGTTCCGGGCTTCCGGAAGGGCAAAGTCCCGGCCGGATTCCTGCAAAAGAACTATGCGGACGTGATCCAGAGCGATGCGGTCCGAAACCTGCTTCCGGACGTCTACGAGCAGGCGCTGGACAAAGAGCACCTGCACCCGCTGGGCGAGCCGGTGTTCGAGAACATCAAGCTCGACAATGGCGGGGTCACCTTCGACGTCAAGATCGACGTTCGCCCCGAGGTCAAGCTTCAGGGATATGAGAAGGTGGCGGTGGACGTGCCGCGTCGCAGCATCAGCGACCAGGACGTCGACCAGGCCGTGGAATCGCTGCGCGAGCGACTGGCGGCGTTCGATACCGTAACCCGCCCCGCCGCCGCCGGCGACCACCTTGTTATTGATTACGTCCCGTTGGCCGACGACGGAACGCCCGATGAGAAATCACGGGCGAAGGACTATCCTGTCGCGCTCTCGAGCGACAGCCTGCTCGCGGAATTTCGCGAAGGGCTGGCCGGAATGAAGGCCGGAGAAGAAAAGCAAATCCGGGTGAAATACCCGGCGGATTTCGGCGACGAACGCGTCGCGGGCACCGAGCGCGCCTTCCAGGTGAAAGTCTCGGAGG
>CAZKQE010000306.1:0-3633 GCA_964554725.1 uncultured bacterium | reverse complement strand
CGAGTTCGACCCTCGAGGATGCGCGGAGGACGAGGCACGGGGGCGGCGACGGGAAACGGTCGTGGACTGCGCGATGAAACCTCGTGCGCGGGCGCCACGGGCGCGATGCCGCGCTGTGGCGGAGGGAGCCGCGACCACGGGTCGTCGCACGCGAGAGAGGGCGTCAAGAAGAGAATCCTCGTGCGTCGTCCGAGCCTCTCGGGCAAGATCCCCTGCTCACCGCCGCCCGGTCGCTCCCCCGCGCGCCCGCTCGGCGCGCGCGGCCTCGGCGCGGGTCACCTGCTCGAGGATGCCGAGCACCTGCGGGTCGCCGGGGCGGAGCCGCAGCAGCTCCTCGGCGGCGCGGCGGCACTCGCGCAGGTCGCCGAGCCGCCACGAGACGAACGCCAGCCCGTACCAGCCGCGCGTCTCGCCGGGCGCGAGCCGCAGCAGCCGGCGGTAGACGTCCTGCGCCGCCACGTCGTTGCCGCGCGCCTGCTCGGCCGAGGCCCACTGCAGCAGCACGCGCGGGCTGGGGGCGAGGGCCGCGGCCTCCGCCATCGCCGCCGCCGAGCGCTCCCAGCGGTCGAGCTGCGCGTAGCGGATGCCGAGGAAGTCCCAGGTCTTCGCGCGCTCCTCCTCGCTGCGCGGCGGCGGCTCGCGCAGGTAGGTCTCGACCCGCTCGAGCCCGCGCATCCGGTCGGCGTTGTGGAGCAGCCACTGCACCGACGGTGCGGCCGCCCCGAGCAGCGCCGGGACGCACAGCCACGCCCAGCCGCGCGCCCCGCGCGCGGCGAGCGAGACCAGCCACGCCGACATCAGCGACAGCGAGAGCGCCGCGGCGCTGAAGTTGTCCCAGTCGCGGAACATCCCCTGCGGCGGGTGGAGGAACAGCAGCATCGCGACCCACGGCAGCGCGAGTGCCGCGAGCAGCGCCCCCTCGCGGCCGTGGACGCCCCAGCGCCCGAGCGCGACCAGCCCGAGCGGCAGCGCGAGCGCGATCGGCGACAGCAGCCCGACCACGTTGAGCAGGTCCACGCCGCGCGCGCCCGCGAACATGGCGCCGAACAGGCCGCCGCGGGCCGCGATCTCGGCCGAGGCGAAGTGCACCGGGTCCATCGTGGCGAAGGTGGCGAGGATGCGCGGCAGCATGACCGCCAGCGTCACGAGCGGGAGCGCGGCGGCGAGCCAGGTGGTGCGGCGCGACCACTGGACCGGTGACGACGGCGTGCGCAGCGCCAGCACCCAGCACAGCCCCAGCGCCGGCAGCAGTCCCAGCGTCGAACGGTGGAGCACGAACCCGGCCGCCACGCAGGCCGAGAGCGGCAGCAGGCCGCGCCCTTCGCGGATCACCCGCAGCCCGAACACGGCGACCGCGGCGGTGAGCAGCGCGACCTCGGCGATCGCCTTGCCGTAGCCGGTGAACATGCCGAGGAAGCCGCCGAAGAACACGATGCCGGCGGTGGTCACGGCGAACGCCCCGCGCTGGCCCAGCGCGCGGGCGAACGCCACCGCCAGCACCGCGAGCAGCCCCGCCTCGAGCGCGCCGATCACGCGGGCGCTGGTGTTCACGTCCACCCGGAACGCGCCGTCGAGCAGGCGCAGCAGGTCGTAGTGGAGGAGCACGTCGAGCGGCAGAGCCTGCGGGAACAGCGCCGAGGGCTGGAGCGCCCGCTCGGCGGTGCCGAAGCGGAGCAGGAAGTCGCCGACGAAGCGCACCCGGTCGGGCAGCGCCCAGACCAGCGTGGCGCCGGCGAGCGCGGCGAGGGCGTAGGTCGCGGGCACCGCCCGGTCGAGGCGGCGGCCGAGGGCGGCGAGCGCCGGGTAGGCGAGCCGCGCCACCGGCGGCACCAGCGCCAGCGCCGCCAGCGCCCACAGCGTCCAGGCGGGGCCGGGGGCGACGAAGCGCACGAGCCCGAACCCCCAGCCCCACATCGTGTCGTCGAACGCCAGCGCCGCGCGCGCGACCGCCAGCGCCGCCAGCGCGAGCCACAGCGCCAGCGCGGCGCGCCCCGAGCGCACGACCTGGGCGGCGAGGTGCGTCTGGTGGAGGTCGGCCTCGACCCGGACCGCCTCGGGCGCACGCGGGCTACTCGCCACCGGCCCCCCGCAGGCTGTCGAGGTGGGCGATCAGCGCGCGCGTGCCGGCGTGCCCGGGATCGAGACGCAGCAGCTCGCCGGCCGCGCGGCGCGCCTCGTCGAGGTCGCCCATCTCATAGGACACCCGCGCCAGCTCGAACCAGCCGGCGCGCACGTCCGGGAATCGGTTCAGCATCAGACGGTAGATCTCCTGCGCGCGGCGCGGCTCCCCGCGCAGCGCCTCGGTGGCGGCCCACTGGCGCATGACCCGCGGGCTCGGCTGCGCCGCCGCCAGGCTCTCGAAGGCGGCCGCCGCCCGGTCGAAGCGCCCGAGGTCGGTGAACCGCCAGCCGAGATAGTCCCACGCCCGCGCGCGCTCGGAGGCCGTGCGCGGCGGGCTCTCCCGCAGGAAGGTTTCGACCCGTCCCATGCCGCGGTTCACGTCCACGTGATGGACCAGCCACTGGAGGCTGGGCGACGCCGCCCCGACCACCGCCGCCACCGCCAGCCAGGCGTGGCGCGGGCTGCGCTCGAGCGCGCGGGCGGCCAGCCACGCGGTGAGCAGCGACATCGCCATCCCGGCCGCGGCGAAGTCGTCCCAGTCGCGATGGTAGCCCTGCCCGGGGTGGATGAACGGCATCGTGAGGACGAACGGCAGCGCCAGCGCGATCAGCAGCGCCCCCTCCCGCCGCCACGGCAGCGTGCGGCCGAGCAGCAGCGCCATCGGCACGGCGGCGAGCGCGAGCGGTGACAGCATCGGCACCAGGTTGGCGAGATCCACGAGCCGCGTCCCCATCACCAGACCGGGCAGCACGCCCCCCGCCTGCCGCACCTGCTCGGGCGTGAAGTGCATGGGGTCGATGCGGGTGACGATGTCGGCGATGCGCGGCAGCATCGCGGCCAGCACCGCCAGCGGCAGCGCCTGGGCGAGCAGCGCCGCCGGCCGCCGCCAGGCGCCCGGGTGGGCGCGCGTCCACTGCCACCAGACGACGGCCGCCGCCGGCAGCAGGCCGAGCGCCGAACGGTGGAGCACGAACCCGGCCGCAAGCGCGAGGCCGAACGCGAGCGGCGCGCGTCCCTCGCGGGCCAGCGCGAGCCCGCACGCCGCGACCGCCGCCACCACCAGCGGCATCTCGGCGAACGCCTTGTGGTAGCCGGTCATCAGCGTGAGATGGCCGCCCCAGAACACGATCCCCGCCGCCGCCGCCGCCGCCACCCCGCGCAGCCCGAGCGTGCGCGCGAAGGCGACGGCGAGGGCGCCGAGCAGGGCGGCGTCGAACGCCCCGACCAGGCGGCCGGTGTCCACCGGCGCGATCCCGAGGCGCATCAGCCAGCGGGCGGCGGTGTCGTGGAGGAACAGGTCGAGCGGCAGCGCGTGCGGATACCAGCTCGAGATCGCACCCGGGTGACCCGCCAGCGTGTACTGGCGGAGCAGGAAGTCCCCCACGAACCACACCCGGTCGGGCATCAGGAGCACCAGCGCCGCCCCGCCGGCCGCCGCGACCGCCGGCGCGCGCCCCGGATGGCGCGCCAGCGCCTCGCCTGCCGCCGCCAGCCATGGCGCCGCGCGGCGCG
>CAZKQE010000305.1:0-3644 GCA_964554725.1 uncultured bacterium | reverse complement strand
CCAGCGCAGCGCCGCCGCGGGGGGGCCGCCGACCGCGACCGACAGCGCGAGCAGCGCGGGGTAGAGCGGCGGCTTGTCGCCGGGCGGGCCGAGCGGGGTGAGCGAGGGGCTCAGCCGCTGGGCGGGGTCGGCGAGCAGGTTGCGGGCGAGCGTGCCGTAGTAGCCCTCGTCCCCCGCCGCGAGGTCGTTCGCGTCCAGCGGCGACCAGTGGAGCCACAGGGCCGCCACCGCCAGCGCGAGCAGGATCGCGGCGGCGCGCGGGGCGGCGGCGGGACCGGCCATGGTCAGCGCGTGGCGAGCACCCGGACCGTGCGCACGAACGTCGGGGTGGTGAGGCGCGCGAAGTAGACGCCCGGGCCCGCCTTCGCCCCCACCGCGGTCCGGCCGTCCCAGGCGAGCACCGTCGCCCCGGCGGGCAGCGCGCCGTCGGCGAGCGTCCGCACCCGCCGGCCGGCCAGGTCGAAGATCTCGACCCGGCCGTCCGCCGGCCGCTCGAGGTCCACCAGCAGCGCGTGCGGACCGAGCGGCGACCGGCGCAGCACGCGGAAGGCGGGCGCCGCGTCCGCGGCGCCGAACTCCTCGAACTCGCGCGGCACGCGGGGCGTCCCGTCGCCCGGGCCGCGCGGCTCCAGCATGCGCCACGGGTCGGGGGCGACGGCGATCGGGGCCGCGATCGCCGTGCGGTCGGTCAGGCGGACGACGATCTCGGCGTTGAGGTCGCCCTCCTCCGGGTCGGGCCAGTCGCGCGCGGTCCACCAGTAGTCGGTGGTCGGACCGGTCATCGCGATGCTGTCGGGCAGGCCGATCTGCGCGAGCGGGATCGGCTCCTCGCTGCCGTCGGCGTCCACCTCGACCGCCTCGAGCCTGACCGAACGGCCGAGCGTGTTCACCGCCTCGATGCGCAGCCGCACGGTCTCGCCCCGCGCCACCTGGCTCCGGCTCCAGGTGAGCCGCTGGACGTGGAACAGGTCGGGCTGGACGAGCGAGAACTGCCAGCCGGGACCCCAGACGATCCGGCGCGTGTCCACGCGGTCGAAGTTGACGAAGGCGAAGTACTCGTAGATGCCGTCCACGAAGTACTCCGAGGCGAACCACTCCGCGGTGTTCACGCCGAGCACGGAGGACAGCGTGCCGTGGTAGGTCCAGGTGCCGGGGGCCCCGGCGGGGTCGGGCCCGGTCGCGATCCGCAGGGGCTGCTGGCCGTTGCCGGTGAACACGAGGTAGTAGAGCCCGTCGTGGTGGAAGACGTGCGGGGACTCGACCACCGCGCTCCCGGAGTACGAGTCGTGGGTGATCCACAGCGGCTCGCGGTTCTCCCACTGCGTGAGGTCGCCGGAGGAGGCGGCCATGCCGGCGATGAACGTGCCGGCGGCGGCGGCGGGGCGGGCGGTGTAGTACATGAGCCAGCCCGGGCCGCCGGGATCGGGCATGACGAAGGCGTCGCGGAACTCCCCGCCGGTGTACGCGAGCGGGTCGCAGAAGGTCCAGCGCACCTCGGCGCAGGAGAGGATGGGCTCGTCGAGCCGGTTCCAGGTCAGCAGGTCGGTCGAGGTCGCGAGCCCGATCCGCTGGTAGAAGGCGTAGCTGCCGGGATCGACCGTGACCCCGGTGTAGAACATGTAGTAGACGCCGTCCACCTCGCGGATGTCGGGGGCCCAGACCTTCGCGTTGTCCCAGTGGTCGGGACGCACCGGCAGCACCGGCGGCAGCTGGGTCCACAGGTAGAGGTCGCGCGAGATCGCGTGGCCGAAGTCCCGTTCGGTCGAGTCGTACGGCACCGCCGAGTTGCGCCGGATGTAGAAGCAGTGATACCAGCCGTCGCGCTTCACCAGGGTGAAGTCCTTCGCCCGGTAGGGCGAGGGGGGCACCATCCAGGCGGCGCCGGCCGGGGCGACCGGAGCCGCCAGCGCCAGCAGCAGGACGGCCGTCGCGCAGCGGCGGCGGCCGCGGGCGGCGCGTGCCGGCGGGAAGGGTCGAGGGGCGGGTCGGCGGTGCAGGGACGCGATCCTTTCGGGGCGGGCCGGCCGGCGCGGCGGCGGGGTCCGGGAGCGGGTTGCGCGACGAGGCGCCGGAACGATTATGGTGGGGTCGGCGGGGGGCGTCAATCCGGGGAGCGGTCCATGATCCAGCTGCAGGACATCCGATACGCCGTGGGCCAGCGGGTGCTGTTCCAGGACGTCTCCTGGGTGATCGCCCCGGGCAGCCGCTGCGCCCTGGTGGGCCCCAACGGGGGCGGCAAGACCACGCTGCTCAAGGTGGCGCTGGGCGAGCTGGCTCCGGAGGCCGGCGCGCGCGTGCTGGCGCGCGGCAGCCGCCTCGGTTACCTGCCGCAGGAGGCGGCCGAGCGCTTCGAGGGCACGGTCCTCGACCGCGCGCTCGAGGCCCACCGCGATGTGCGCGCGATGCGCGAGGAACTGGACGCCCTGCACGCCGAGCTGACCGGGGTCTCCCCCGACCATCCCGGGCTCGGCGCGATGCTCGACCGGGCGGGCGATCTGCAGCACCATCTCGATCTGCACGACGAGCACGCGATCGTCCCCGAGGCCCGCCGCGTCCTCTCCGGGCTCGGCTACTCCCCCGCCGACCAGGACCGGCCGCTGGCCGAGTTCTCCGGCGGCTGGCGGATGCGGGCCGCGCTCGCCGCGCTGCTCCTCACCGACCCTACGCTGCTGTTCCTCGACGAGCCGACGAACCACCTCGATCTGCCGGCGATGGAGTGGCTCGAGGACTACCTCGAGGACTTCCACGGCGGCCTGGTCGTGGTCTCGCACGACCGCGTGTTCCTCGACCGGGTGGCGACCGAGGTGCGCGAGCTCGAGGGGGGACGGCTCACCGGGTACGCGATGACCTTCACCCGCTACCTCGAGGAGAAGGAGTCGCGTCGCGAGCAGATGGAGGCCCACAACGCCCAGCTCGACCAGAAGATCGCCCAGCTCTCGCGTTTCGTCGAGCGGTTCGGGGCCAAGAACACGAAGGCGTCGCAGGCGCAGAGCAAGCGCAAGCAGATCGCCCGCCTGCGCGAGGAGCGGGTGGTGGTCCCGCGGGCCGCGCGCGGGATCCGCTTCCAGTTCCCGGCCCCTCCCCACGCCGGGCGCTCGCTGGTGCGGCTCGCCGACGCCGCGTTCGGCTACGGCGAGCGCGACGTCTTCCGCGGGGCCGCGGTGGACATCGGCCGCGGCGACAAGGTCGCGATCGTCGGCGCGAACGGGGCCGGCAAGACCACGCTGCTGCGGGTGCTGGCGGGCGAGCTGGCGCCGCGGGCCGGCACCCGCGAGGCGTTCCCGCTCACCCGCGCCTCGTTCTTCGCCCAGCACGCGGCGGAGACGCTGGAGCCGGGCGCCACCGTGCTGGCGGCGCTCGAGGCGGTGGCGAGCGCCGAGTGGCGGCCGCGCCTGCGCTCGATGCTGGGCAGCTTCCTGTTCAGCGGCGACGACGTGTTCAAGCTGTGCCGGGTGCTCTCGGGCGGCGAGCGCCAGCGGGTGGCACTCGCCCGCATCCTGCTCGAGCCGGCGAACCTGCTGCTGCTCGACGAACCGACCCATCACCTCGACCTCGCCGGCAAGGAGGTGCTCGAGGACGCGCTCGCCCAGTACCCGGGCGCGGTGGTCGTGGTGACCCATGACCGCTCGCTGATGGCGCGGCTC
>CAZKQE010000304.1:0-3664 GCA_964554725.1 uncultured bacterium | reverse complement strand
GATCCCGACGTGGCGTGGGTCGAGCCCAACGCCGTGCGCGCGCCGGCGACGCTCCCGCCCGGCTACCCGTCCGACCCGCTGTTCGCGGACGGACGCCAGTGGGGCCTCGCGAACGCGGGCCCGGACGGACCCTACGGCGGGATCGCCGGCGCCGACATCCGGGCGCGCGAGGCGTGGGCGATGAGCGTCGGCTCGCGCGCGGTGCGCCTCGCGGTGGCGGACACCGGGGTGGACCCCGCGCACCCGGAGCTGCAGGCGCCGCTCGCGGGCGGCGGCTGGCGGATGGAGCTGGGCGCCAACGTCACCGGCGACCCGAACCCGGCGTGGGCCGACACGTTCGGCCACGGCACGCCGGTCGCCGGCGTCATGGCCGCACGCAGCCACGAGGGCGCCCGCTTCGACTCGCTCGGCATGGCGGGCGTGTGCGGCGGCGACGGGGCGGACAATCCCGGCTGCCGCATCGTGCCGATCAAGATCGCGCCCGGCCGCACCGGCACCGCGACGTCGTTCGACATCGCCCGCGCCATCCTCTACGCCACCGCGGTCGGAGCGCGGGCGATGAACCTCTCGTTCGCGGGCGGCGGCCCGAGCCGGCTCGAGCGGCTGGCGATGCTGCACGCGATCACCCGCGGCTGCGTCGTGGTGGCGGCGGCCGGCAACCGCGGCTGGCCGGACGGCACGCGGCCCCAATACCCGGCCGCCTACGCGGCGGACGGGCTCGGCATCGCGGTCGGCGCGAGCGACCCCTGGGACCGGCGGCCGCTGTGGTCCTCGTACGGCCCCGGGCTCGACCTGGTCGCACCCGGGGTGGACATCTGGAGCTGCATGATGACCTACCCGGTCCCCGACCGTCCGCCCCACCGGCCCTACTTCCCGTTCTCCGGCACCTCGTTCGCGGCGCCGTTCGTGACCGGCGCCGTGGGGCTGCTCGCCGCGGCGCGGCCGGAGCTCCGCGACACCGACTTCCAGCGCCTGCTGCGCGAGAGCGCGAGCGACGTCGGCGCGCCGGGACCGGACGCCGAGACCGGCCACGGGCGGCTCGACGCGGCCGCGGCCCTGCGCGCGGTGGACGCCTCGCTCGGCCTCTGGCACGACGAGGTGGCGGGCGACACGTTCGCGGGCGCGGGCTTCGACACGCTGACCCTCGCGGAGCCGGGGCCGGGGGCGCTCGAGCGCGTGCGCGGCCCGCTCCCCGTCGAACGGATCGAGGTGCGGGCGACCGTCACGCTGCCCGACTCGTTCCGCGGCCCGTTCCGCGTGTGGCCGCGCGTCGGCGGCACGTTCACCGCGCGCGGCGCCACGCGCATGCCCTACTGGACGCCGTGGGCCGAGGTGACGGCGCGGGACGCGCGCACGTTCACGCTGCGCGGCTACCTGTTCCGGGTCGCCGGGCCGCCCTGCGACGCCTGCGGCGACGAGTCGTGGCTGCCGCTCCCGCCCGACCAGGCCCGGTTCGGGTTCACGGTGCTGGGCGAGGTCGAGCGGCCGCCGGTGGTCGGCGTGCCGGCGGCGGCGGTGCCGGCGCGCCTGGTCGCGAGTCCCAACCCGTCCGGCTCGTTCACGCGCATCGCGGGCCCGGCGGGGACGCCGGTCGTCATCGCCGACGTGTGCGGGCGCGTGGTGCGCCGCGGCGTCCTCGATGGCACAATGGGGACGCTCGTCTGGGACGGCCGGGACGCGCGCGGGCGGCGGGTGCCGGCCGGGCTCTACCTGGTGCGCGGCGAGCGGCCCGACGGACCCCTGCCCGCGAAGGTGGTGCGACTTGAGTAGACCACGCCCCGACCCCCTGCCCGCCACCGCGCTCGCCCTGCTGCTCGCCGGCTGCGCGGCCCCGCCCGCCGACTGGGCCGAGGTGCGCGAGGTGACGCCGGCGCGGTTCGCCGACCTCGACGCCGCCGACCCGGCGGTCGCCGCCGACCGCAGCGGCCGCGTCGCGCTCACCTGGGTGACACGCGACTCGCTCGGCCACGACCTCTGGCTCGCGCTCTCGTCCGACAGCGGCCTCACGTTCTCGGCGCCGGTGCGGGTGAACCCGTCGCCGGGCGGCGTCGCGTCCGACGCCGAGAACCGTCCGCTCGCCGCCTTCGGCGAGGGCGGCGAGCTGCTGGTCGCCTGGTCGCAGCGCCGGGCCGACTCGCTGCCCGCCAGCGACCTGGTGGTGCGCGCGAGCGGCGACGGCGGACGCACGCTCGGCCCCGCCACGGTGGTCAACGACGATGCGGCGGACGGTCGGCCGGGTCACCATCGCCTGCCGGCGCTGGCCGCGCTGCCGGGGGGCGGCTGGTTCGCCACCTGGATGGACCCGCGCGAGCACGGCCCCGAGGACGCCGCCGCCGCGGTGGCCTCGCTGTTCCACGCCCGCAGCGGCGACGGCGGACGGACCTGGTCCGCGAACCGGCCGCTGGCGGCGAGCGCGTGCGCCGGTTGCCGCCCGGCGGTCGCCGCCGATCGCGCCGGGCGGCTCGCGGTCGCCTACCGGTCGGCGTGGCTCGACGTCCGCGACCCGGCGCTCGCGGTGTCGCTCGACGGCGGCCTCGGCGTCGCCTACGACACGCTGATCGCCGAGGACGGGTGGCGGGTCTCCGGCTGCCCGGTCGAGGGCCCGGCGCTCACCCTGGGCGAGGACGGGAGCGGGCACTACGCCTGGACCACCGGCGCCGCCGGCGGCGGCGCGTGGGTCGTGCCGTGGCGGGTCGGGGGCGGAGCGTCCGGCGTGCCGCGCCCGCTCTCCGACAGCACGATCGCCCCGCGCCGCCCGCGCCTCGCGCGCCTCGGCGCGGGAACGCTGATCGCGGTCGAGGGGCCGCTGCGCGACGATCCCGCGCGCACGGTGGTCGCGGTGCGGATGCTCGACCCCGGCGGAGCGCTGACGCCGTGGCTGTTCCTCGGCGCCGACGCGCGCGCGCCGTGGCCCGCCGCCACCGGCGGCCGCACCGCGCTGGTGGTGTGGAGCGAGCGCGACGAGCGCGGGGACCGACTGCGGCTGGTGCGGCTGGTGCGGCGCGCCCGCTAGTCCGCGCCGGCCAGCGCCCGCTCGACCACCCGGGCGGCGCGCAGCAGCGTCGGCTCGTGCCAGGGGCGCGCGACCAGCTGGAGCCCGACCGGCAGGCCGTCCGCCGACCCCACGGGGACGGTGATCGCGGGCCAGCCGAGCAGGTTGAACGGGGCGGTGAAGCGGACGGGCGCCGGCACGCCGAGCGGCGGCGCCGGGCCCGGCAGGGTCGGCGTGCCGAGCAGGTCGAACCCGGCGAGGTCGCGCTCGAACCGGCGCCGCGCCTCGGCCCGCGCCTGCTGCGCGCGCAGGTAGGCGCCGGGCGGATAGGCGAACGCGGTGAGCAGCCGCAGCCGCGCGAAGCCGCCGTAGTCCGCCGCGCGTTCGCGCAGCCGCGGGGCGTGATGGACCGCCGCCTCCATGGCGAGCAGCGCGCCGTTCAGCACCCGCAGGTCCGCCATGCCCGGCAGGTCGAGCGGCGCCAGGACGGCGCCCGCATCGGCGAGTGCGCGCAGGCCGGCGCGCCACCGCTCGTACGCGGGGAGCGACGCGAGCGGCGGGTCGTCGCCGTCATCGTCGAGCACCGCCACGCGCAGGCCGCGCGCGCCGCCCGCGAGCGCCTCGCGCAGCCCGGCGGCCAGCAGCGCCCGCGCCCGCGGGTCGCCAGCGTCG
>CAZKQE010000303.1:0-3683 GCA_964554725.1 uncultured bacterium | reverse complement strand
ACAGGTACGAGCCCGGGCCCGGACACCGGTGAACTGTCGCCGGCGACAGTCACGAACGCGGGTCCGAGTGCCGGTCAACTGTCGCCGGCGACAGTTGGCACGGGCATGCACGGGCATTTCGGATCGCCCGCCTCGACGTCGAAGATCACGCCGCTCTCACCGGGGCGGGTCGGGCTACAGGTCACGATCGACCGGGCCACGTACGAGAAGCTCCAGCGCGCCAGGGACTTGCTGGGGCATCAGGTGCCCTCGGGCGATCTGGCGGCGGTCCTCGACCGGGCGCTCGACCTGCTGGTCGAGCGGCTCGAGAAGCAGAAGTTCGCCGCGACTTCGAGCCCGCAGAACGGCGGGCGGCCCCGGCGGGAGGACTCTCGACACATCCCCGCCCAGGTCCGTCGCGCCGTCTGGCTGCGCGATCAGGGCCGGTGCACGTTCACGAGCGAGGCCGGGACGCGGTGTCCGGCCACCCGCCGGCTCGAGTTCGACCATGTTCAGGAGTACGCGCGCGGCGGCGAGGCCGACGCGAGCGGGGTCCGGCTGCGCTGCCGGGCGCACAACCAGTACACGGCCGAGTGCGCATTCGGCGCCGGGTTCATGGACGAGAGGCGCGGGGCGGCCCGCGAGGAGTCGGGGTCGCGAGCCACGCCCGTGCCCGTGGCGGCTCCGAGCGCCCAGTGCCCCGATCCCGACGTCATCCCCTGGCTGCGGCAACTCGGATTCCGTACCGACGAGGCGCGGCGGGCGGCGGAGCGTTGCGGGGACGACCCGGACGCGTCGCTCGAGGAACGGATCCGGTTGGCGCTTCGGCATCTGGCGCCGCCGCACCGGAAGGTCGCCGCGGACCTCCCCCGTTCCGCCTGACCGCCGCGTCCGGCTCGCCGCGCCGCGCGGATCGCTCCCCCGGCCGCCCGAAGTCGATCGGGCGGGCCCCTCGCGGAGCCCGCCCGTCGTCGTTGCGTTCGGAAGCCGCGCTGCTACTCGGCCAGGATCACCGTCGCCCGGGCCTGCTGATTCGCGGTCTGGACGCGGGCGAAGTAGACGCCGCTCGGCATCGGTCCGGTCGCGGTGCCGCCGTCCCACGCCACCTCGTGCTCGCCGGCGGGACGGAAGCCGTCCACCAGCGTCGTGAGGTGCCGCCCCGAGACGTCGAACACCTGCAGCCGCACGTCCGCCCCTTCCGCCAGGGCGAAGCGCAGGATCGCGCCGCCCAGCCGCGGACGGGCCGCCAGCGCCACCGACGCGCCGTTGCGGTCGGCCAGCGGTGCCGCCGCCGGTCGGGCCGCGAACTGCGCCTCGCTCGGCGGGTAGCGGTTCTGCGCGCACTGGAGCGCCTGGTTGTCGTCGCTCGCCAGCGAGCGACCCGCCGACCCGAAGTAGTAGGCGTACATGGTCGGACGGTTGCTGGGCTTGTTCACGTTCGTGTGGTGGATGCCCATGCAGTGGCCGATCTCGTGGGCCGCCACCGCCTCGGTGTCGTAGTTGTTGCCGTTCGTGGTCCAGGTGACCGAGTTGTTGAACGACACGTCGGTCTCGGTGATGACCTGGCCGCTCGCCAGCACCAGCGCGGTGATCGCGAGGCAGCTCCCGGTGCAGCCGTTGCCGTTCGCCCACAGCAGCGTGTTGACGCCGTCGGTCGAGAAGCCGGCATTGGTGGTCCCGGAGTAGGTCAGGTTGTGGCTCGCGCTCGGGACGTTGGTCCACGACGCGAGCGCGTTCTGCAGCGACGTGGTCTTCCCGGCGCCCTGGTTGGCGGTGTTGTGCGCGAACGGGATGTTCGCGTTGGCCCAGTGGACGAACCCGCCGCTGGCGTCGCAGGTGACGAGCGCCCCCGACGAGAAGCGACCGACACCGGTGTTCTGGATCATCCGGAAGGCCAGCGCCTCGGTCGAGGCCAGCCCCACGGACAGCACGGCCGCGAGCGCGACCAGCGCGCCCGCCATCCTGTGGATCTTCATGACGTCCTCCGTTCCTGGCTCCGGCGCGCGTGGCGCCGGGGCGGGCGGCTAGCGGTCACCGGCGAGCTGACGGACCCGGGTCAGCATCTCGTCGAGCTGGAGTCCCTCGACGCCCCCCGGGGGGTCGCTGAGGCCGTCCGCGTCGGGCAGCAGCACGTGGTGGAGCGCCTGGCTGTAGACGCGGCGCCCGCCGCCCGTGCCGGCGATCTCGAACGCACCCTGGGCGAGGTCGCGCACCGTGAGGACCTCGCGGTCGCCGTGGAGCCGTTCGCGGTTCAGGAACAGGACGTACTCGGACCCCGGCACCAGCTCGGGGCCGCCGATGATGAGCGTCGTGATGTCGCCGACCGTGCCGCCCAGCAGCGTGAAGGTGACGTCGCGCGGCGTGCGCTCGCCCTTCAGCACCTGGGTGGGGCGCACGCGGACGTCGGTCATGATCATCGTCCGCTCGGCGTTCCAGTAGCTGTGGATGTCGAGGACCCTGCCGTACACCACCGCCGAGTTGTCGGCGGTCAGCTTGTCGAGGCCCTGCCGGACCAGGGTGGTGGCGCCCGCGGGGATGGCGACCAGAGCCGTCAGGGCGAGGCCCAGCGTGAACCTCGTGACGTGGGGGGACAGACGCATACTCCGCCTCCTCATGTGGAGTGAGGGACCAGAGAGCGCCGGACGGGATCTCGCCCCGCGCGCGACGGGCGTGGGCCGGACCGCATCCGGCATCGACGGGACACGACGCTATCCATCAGGGTCGCGCGGCGAGGGGGGGCAGGGGTTCCTCCCGTCTCGCTACCGCCCGGGGCACGGGGGCACAGCCGCGGCGGAGCCTAGTGCGCGCCCGCGCCCCGCTCAAGGGGGAAAAACGACCCCCGGACGGCCCGCCCGGGCTTGACAGTGCCGCCCCGGGGCGAAAGCATGGTGGCCCATGCCGGTTCCCGCCCGACGCCCGCACCCCCGCCGTTCGCCCGTGATGAACCGGCGCCTGATGCCGCTCCTCGCCGCGCTGCTGCTCGGCGGTGCGTGGTCCGGCTGCGCCTCGACCGGGTTCCGCGCCGACACGCCGACCATGCCCGCCGCGCGGGCGGCGCTGCGGCCCGAGTACCGCCTGTTCTACGACGCGCTCGAGGAGTACGGCGACTGGGTGCTGATCGAGCCCCATGGGTTCATGTTCCGGCCGCGGGTGGACTTCGCCTCCTTCCGTCCCTACGGCGACGGCTTCTGGGCCCCCAGCGACCACTGGGGCTGGGTGTGGATCTCGGCCGAGCCGTTCGGCTGGGCGACCTACCATTACGGTTACTGGGTGTGGGACCGCTTCCAGGGCTGGGTGTGGGGCCCCGGGCTCGACTGGGGGCCGGCGTGGGTCGCCTGGGAGGTGGCGGGCGGCTACGCGGGCTGGGCGCCGCTCGGGCCCCCGGGCGGCGGGCCCATCGCCGGCGTCCCGGGCGGCGCGTTCCTCTACGCCCCGATCGGGCGCCTCGGCTCGACCGACGTGCGCGCCCACGCCGTGACGCGCACGGAGCTGGGCGAGGTCGCGCGCGAGGCGCGGCCGGTGGTGAACGAGGTCGAGCGCGACGGCGTGCGCCACAACCTCGGGCCCGACCTCGCGTCCGTCGAGCGGGCGCGCGGCGGTCCGCTCCCGCGTGTCACGATCGACGAGGCGCTGCGCGCCGGCGCCGGCCGCCGGCGCGAGCGCGCGGCCGCCGCCCCCGCCACCCCATCGGTCGAGGCGACGCG
>CAZKQE010000302.1:0-3701 GCA_964554725.1 uncultured bacterium | reverse complement strand
CGCCGCTCGACCGCGCGGCGGGCGCGGCGGGGCGCGCGGGCGCGGGGGCGTTCGACGAGTCGGAGCCCGAGGTGCGCGTCCAGCTCGACACCACCGGCGTCTACGCGCTCCCCTACGCGGCGCTCGCGGCGAAGGGCTTCCCGGCCGGCGTCCCGGTCGCGGAGGTGAGCGTCCATCGCCACGAGTTCGTCGAGGACGCGAACCCGCCCTACGAGACCGTCGAGCTGCCGATCGAGGTGGACGAGGCCGCACCCGCGAACGGCGTGTTCGACGGCGGCGACCGCATCGTGGTGTTCGTCCGCTCGTGGGCGGAGCGCTCGGGGGCCTCGCTCCCGCAGCGGGCGTGGGGCGACGGCGAGGTGGTGTACGTCACCCGGGTGGCGCGGCCGGGCCTGCGGATCCCGCCACGCGTCGGCTGGCTCGACCTCGCCGGTCCGACGCCGCTCGCCTCCTACCCGTGGACCCAGCGCTGGGAGAAGAACCTCACCTACTTCGCCTTCCCGGGCATCGCCCCCGCCGAGTCGCTGTTCGACCAGTTCCACTGGACCTCGCTGGTGCCCTACTACTCGCGCCCCGAGACGCTGCTGTTCGAGGCGAACGACATCGACCCGAGCCGCCCGATCGGGTTCACGATCGCCTGGCAGGGGCGGCGCAACGGGGTCCCGTACTACACCTGGGGCCAGGTGCGGAACGGCGACTTCGTCTACACGCCGGTGGCCGACTCCGCCGGCTGGTCGGGCAAGGCGAACTTCGTGGCGAGCGCCACCCTGCCGGGGACCGCGATCACCGAGGGGATGACGAACAGCGTCGTCCAGTGGGCGCGGGTCGCGAGCTCGCCGGCCCACCCCTCGACGAACGCGTTCGCGACCGTCAGCCTCAACTGGTTCGAGGCCACCTACTGGCGGGCGTTCCGCTCCCTGCGCGACCACCTCGCCTGCAACAGCGCCGACGCCGCCGGCCCCTTCGAGGTGCTCGCGGGCGGGTTCTCGGACAGCACCGCGCTGCGCGCCTACGACGTGACCGACCCCGACGACCCGCGGCGCCTCACCGGGGTCCGTCGCGAGGCGGCGGCAGGGGAGTTCGCGCTGCGCTTCCAGGACGACGCCACGGCCGGGCGGCGCCGCTACCTGGTCTTCTCCCAGCCGCGCGCGGTGCCGGCGGCGCGCATCAGCGCGGTGACCCGCGGGACCCTGCTCAGCGCGCAGCAGGGGGACTACCTGCTGGTGGTGCCCGAGGCGTGGCGCGCCGTCGCGCAGCCGCTGGCGGCGCTGCGGGCCGCGCAGGGCCACCAGGTGCTGGTGAGCCCGATCGAGGCGATCTACGACGAGTTCAACGGCGGGCGCCGCTCGGCCTACGCGATCAAGCGCTTCCTGCGCTTCGCCCTCAACCGCTGGAGCGCCCGCTTCGTGGTGCTGGCCGGCGACGGCAGCGAGGACCCGCAGCACTTCACCCGCGACCCGGGGCCCGACATCCTCCCGGTCTACCGCTTCCCCGGCCCGGTCGGCGTGCCGCCCGACGGACGCGAGATCGTCCCCAGCGACGGCTGGTACGTGTGGTGCCTGAACGGCTGCGAGCCGGACCCGATGACCGGGCTGTCGCCGCCCATCCTGCCCGAGCTGTTCATCGGCCGCATCCCGGCGAACACACCGCAGCAGCTGGCGGACGCGGTCGCCAAGCTGGTCGCGTACGAGGACCTCGCCGGCGACCAGGGCTGGCGCAACCGGCTGCTGCTCACCAGCGACGACGAGTACTCGGGGCAGACCACGTTCGGCGGCGGCGGGTCGGGGTCGGGCTACTGCCAGCGCTTCTACGAGGACCGCTTCCGCCGGCTGAACGAGACGATCCGCGCCACCGTGGTGGACTCGGCCGGGCTGCGCCGCAGCGAGGTCGAGGTGTTCGACCTCGGCTTCTACCTGCGCAACGAGCCCCACGACGGCGGCTCGCCGCCCTGCCGGCCGGACGTCACGGCGACCCAGAACCGCACCCGCGCCACCTACACCCCGGACCTGTTCGCGCGCCTCAACCAGGGCCGCATGTGGTGGAACTACCAGGGGCACGCGAACGAGTTCGTGCTCGCCCACGAGAACTTCTACCGCAACATCGGCGGCGAGGACGACAAGTCGCTGCTGATCAACGACGACCGCCCGTTCCTGTTCTCGGCGTTCTCGTGCCACGCGAACGCGTTCGCGCGCGTGGTCGAGGCCCGCTCCGACATCGGCCCCGCGCTCGCCGAGGAGATGGTGATGATGCCGCGGCGCGGAGCGATCGCCTCGTGGGCCTCGGTGGGGTACGAGATCATCCCCGACAACGGCACCGACCACATCAACACCGCGTGGGCGCGGGCGATGTTCCTCGACCCGCCGAACGACGACCTGCGCGGCGACGGCGACCGCGGCGCCCGCGCGCTCCTGGGGGAGACCATCGCCCTCGCCTATCTGCGCTACATCCCGACCGTGCGCTTCGACCCGACCGAGAACGCGCTCGCGCTCAGCTACACGCTGCTCGGCGACCCGGCGACCCGGCTCTCGATCGGCGCCCCGCAGGCGCTGGTCACCGCGAACGGCGACACCGTGGTGAGCGGTCGCCCGGTCACGCTGGCGCCGCCCCGCGACACGCTGTACCTCGAGGCCGACCTGGTCTCGAACGTCGAGATCCGGCGCATCGAGCTGATCGAGAGCGGCTCCGGCGGCAGCCGCACGATCCCGGACTCCGCCTACGCGCTGCTCCCGGCCTTCCCCGACACCGCCGCGGGCGGACGGCGCTACCACCTCTCCTACGTCGCGCCGCTGCGGGCGGGGGTGATCCAGTACATCCTGCGCACCGAGGACCGCCACGGGCTGCGCAACGACTTCCTGGTCGTGTTCCCGTTCTTCACCCAGCTCCGCGTCTCGGGCAACCCGCTGGCGGAGAACGACGCGGTGACCCCGGCCGCCGACCTCTCGCTCCAGCTGACGCTGCCGACGCCGATCAGCGACCCGCAGGCGCAGCTCGCGCTGGCCGTGGACAGCCTGCCGCAGCCGTTCGTCGCCGCCGCCACCGACACCAGCCGGCGCTCCTGGCGCCTGACCTGGACCCACGACCCGTATCCGGCCGGGGACCACGTGGTCGAGCTGGTGGCGCTCGACAGCCTGCGCCGCCAGCACCGGTTCCGGGTGCTGGACCCGGCCGCGGGCGGGGACCGCATGCTGCGGGACGTGATGGCGTTCCCGAACCCGTTCGACGATCAGCTCGGCACCGCGTTCTCGTACTACCTGCTCGCGGACGGGCCGGCGGACGTCATGGTGCGGGTGTTCACGGTCACCGGGAAGCTCCTCTACCAGCGCGTGGAGCGCGGGCTCGCGCCGGGCTATCATCAGTGGCCGTGGGACGGACGCGACGCCGACGGGGACCGTCTGGCGAACGGCGTCTACCTCTACCGCATGGTCGCCACGACCGGCACCCGTTCGGACGGCTTCGACGGACGGCTGGTCAAGCTGCGCCGGCCGCGCCGCGGGGACATCGCGACGCCGTAGCCGGCCGCGCAACAGGGAGGTCGCGGATGGGCCGAACCGCCGGTCGGGTCGCCGGGTCGCCGTCGGGGCCGGGGAGCGGGGGCGGGAGTTGGGAGCGGCGGGCCCGATCTTCGGCGGGTTGTTGGGAACTCGCAACGCGGGGCGCCGGCGTGGGGCCAAGGGGGGCGGCGGGGCGGGGGTTCCCGGGCG
>CAZKQE010000301.1:0-3708 GCA_964554725.1 uncultured bacterium | reverse complement strand
GGTGAACGCGGTCGAGGCGGTGACGCGTGCCGCCACCGGCTACGCGGTGCACTGCGTGCTGGGCGGCGACCTGCCGGTGAACGACGGCACGTTCCGCCCGATCGAGGTGCGGGCGCCGCTCGGCACCGTGGTCCACCCGCGCCCGCCGGCGGCGGTGGCGGCCGGCAACGTCGAGACCTCGCAGCGCATCGTCGACGTGGTGCTGGGCGCGTTCGCCCGCGCGCTGCCGGGGCGGATGCCGGCGGCGAGCTACGGCACGATGAGCAACCTGCTCGTCGGCGGGCGCGACCCGCGCGACGGCCGGCCGTTCGCCTACTACGAGACGCTGGGCGGCGGGCACGGCGCGGGGCCGGGCTGGGACGGCGAGAGCGCGATGCAGGCGCACATGACGAACACGCGCAACACCCCGGTCGAGGCGCTCGAGCACGCCTACCCGCTGCGGGTGGTCGCGACCCGCATCCGGCGCGGCAGCGGCGGCCGCGGCCGGCGCCGCGGCGGCGACGGCATCGAGCGCGTGCTGGCCCTGCGGGCGCCGGCAAGCGTCACGGTGATCTCGGAGCGCCGGGTGCTGCGCCCCTGGGGCCTCGCGGGCGGCGGCCCCGGCGCGCGCGGGGTGAACCGTGTGCGGTCGCGACCCGGGGGCGCGACCCGCACGCTGCCGGGCAAGTTCCAGATCGACCTCGCGGCCGGCGCGGTGCTGACGCTCGCGAGTCCCGGCGGCGGCGGGTACGGCCGCGCCGGGGGGCGTGCGCGGCGGCGCGGCCCGGGACGCCGCCCGACCCCGCGGGCGAAACGCGGGGTCCGGGGCCGCCCCCGCGCTCCCGGGGTGCGGTGATATCCTGCCGCGACTGACCGCGGTTCCCGCCGGGCCGGCGATCCGGCCCGGGCGATGGGTCCGGATCCGACCGGAGGCTCCGATGCGCGCGTTCCGCCGTGCCCTGCCCGTCCTGCTGGCGTCGCTCCCGCTGGTGCTCCTCGCGCTCGCGCGCACCGTCGAGGGGGTGCCCCTCTACGCCGCGCGCACCGGGCTGCAGTGCGAGACCTGTCACTTCGACCCCAACGGGGGCGGACCGCGGAACGAGTTCGGCTTCGGCTACGCGAAGAACCGCCATCTGATCGCGCCCGAGGACAGCAGCAGCCGCTGGGCCGACCTCGCGGTGACGAACCGGGTGGGGGAGAGCGCGCCGGTCTTCTTCGGCGTCAACCAGCGCTTCATGCTGCTCGCGAACCAGCACCGGAGCGCGGACCGGCCGGAGCGGCTCGGGTTCTTCAACATGGAGAACGCCATCCACCTGGCGTTCCAGCCGCACGACATGCTGACGCTGGTCTACACGCTGGACGGTTTCGCCAGCGGACCCACCAACGTGGTGCGCAGCAAGGAGGCGTTCGGGATGATCCGCGGCCTGCCGGTGAACGGCTACATCAAGGCCGGCCGGCTGCGCACGCCGTTCGGGCTGCGGATGGACGACCACACGGTGGCGACCCGCCAGGGGTTCTTCGACTTCCCACCCTCCAGCGGGATCCTCCCCTATGACCCGCGCCAGCCGGACATGGGGGTCGAGATCGGCGCCGAGCGCTCGGGCTGGTCGGGGCGCGCGTCGTTCACGAACGGGCAGTCGTCGGTGCTCTCGCCCAACGGCCACGCCGAGGCGAAGACGCTGAAGCTCATGCACACGATGCCGTGGTACCAGGGCGGGATCTCGATCTACGACGACTTCCTGAAGTCCGGCACCGATCCGATCCTGCGCTTCACCCGCTGGGGATACTACGGACTGACGCACTACGGTCCCTTCGCCCTGCTCGGGGAGGTCGCGGCCGGCACCGACGAGAACCTCGCCGCCGGCGGCAAGCGCAACCTGCTGGCCGGCTTCGTCGAGCTGGACTGGAGCCCGCGGCGCGAGCACAACCTGCGCGTGCGCTACGACCGCATCGTCGGCGACCGCGGCGCCGACCCGGTCACCCGCGACGCCTCGACCTATCACCGCTACGCGCTCGAGGGGGAGTGGGTGCCGGTGCCGTTCGCCGAGCTGCGCTGGACGCTCCGCTACCTCGACCCGCGCGACCCGGCCCAGGACATCGAGCGCCAGGCCTACCTCCAGTTCCACTTCGCCTACTGAGCCGGCGCCGCGGCCGGCGCGCCGTCAGGCGCGGCCCGCCGCGGCGGCGAGCGTCCGCGCGACGACGCGCCGGGTGAGCGGCGTGGCGTCGGCGGCGGCGATCCGCACCGCCGCCTCCGGCAGGTCGTCGAGGAAGGCGTCGTTCTGCAGTCCGACCAGCGCGGTCGGTCGCTCGCGGCAGCGAGCGCGCAGGCGCTCGACCTCGGCCGCCGGCAGCGGCAGGCGCGACGCCACCGCGACCACCTCGAGCGCGGGCGGCTCTCCGGCCGCGACCGGCGCGCCGGCGGCGGCGAGCTCGGCGGCCAGGCTCGGACCGTGCGGGAACGGGGGCTCGCTCACGCGCCAGGGGCCGGCGGCGGCCGCGCCCGGAACGGCGCCGCGCCGCGAGATCCCGCGCGCGACGATGCCCTCGAGCCAGGCCTCCCAGCCGGGCGGCGTGAGGGTGTCGAGCGGCCGCGCGAGCTCGTCGGCGGTCGGCTCGGGATGCTCGCGGTCGAAGGCGGCGAGCCGCGGGCGGGCCTCGTCGAACCCGGCCCGGTCGATCGCGCCGTCCACCAGCATCCGCGCCAGCTCGAGGCGGGCGCGGCGCACCGCCTGGTCGTGGAACGCGAACAGCAGCAGGTCGCAGCCGGCGGCGAGCGCCAGCGCGCCGATCTCGGCCGGGGAGCGTCCCTCGGCCGCCCCCTTCATCTCGAGCGCGTCGGTGATCGTGACCCCGGCGAACCCGAGCCGCCCGCGCAGCAGGTCGTGGACCACCGCGCGCGAGAACGTGGCGGGGCGCTCCGGGTCGAGCGCCGGGTAGACGACGTGCGCGGTCATGATGGCGGCGGCGTCGCGGTGGACGCGGAACGGGTGGAGCTCGCGCGCCTCGAGCGTGGCGGCGTCGGCGTCGCACCGGGGCAGCGCGAGGTGGGAGTCGAGCACGGTGTCCCCGTGGCCGGGGAAGTGCTTGAGGCAGGCGGCGACCCCGGAGGCGCGATAGCCGCGCAGCGCCTCGGCGAGCGCGGCGGCGACCGTCGCGGCGGCGGTGCCGAACGCGCGCGGGCCGATCACCGGGTTGCGCGGCTCGGAGGCGATGTCGGCGACCGGCGCGTACACCCAGTCGAGCCCCAGCGCGCGCAGCCGCTCGCCGGTGACCCGGGCGGCGCGCTCGAGGTCGCCGGGCGCGGCGCCGCGCGCGAGCAGCGCGGCGTTGGGCGGCACGGTCAGGTGCCCGGCGAGCTGCGAGACGAAGCCGCCCTCCTCGTCGATGGCGATGAGGATCCGCCGGGGCCGCGCGAGCTCGCGCAGGCGGGACGTGAGGCGTCGCAGGTCGGCGAGGTCGCGGAAGTCGCGGGCGAACAGGATGACGCCGGCGGGGGGATAGGCGGCGAAGTCCTTCTCCCACGCGGCGTCGAGTCCCTCGCGCGGAAGGCCGATCACCATGCGTCGCGCGATCCCTCGCTGGGCGTCCATGGGGCGGCACGGTGGGGGAGGGCGGGGCGGGCTGTCAACGATGGCGGGCGTTCTTGTTCGTGCTTCGACGGGCGGCCGGGGCGGGGGCGGCCGGGGGGCGCTGCGGCGGCACGCTCGCCGAAGCATCCTGCTTCGG
>CAZKQE010000300.1:2540-3723 GCA_964554725.1 uncultured bacterium | reverse complement strand
TTCCCCCATCTTGGGTACCCGCTCCGCCGCCCGGCGGCCGGCCCCCACCCCCATCCGACGCGAGGACCATGTCGCCCGACTTCATCTACACCATGAAGGACCTCCGCAAGGTGGTCCCCCCCAAGCGCGAGATCCTCAAGGGGATCTGGCTCTCCTTCTACGACGGCGCCAAGATCGGCGTGCTGGGCCTGAACGGCGCCGGCAAGAGCTCGCTGCTCCGCATCATGGCCGGCGAGGACCAGGAGTTCATCGGCGAGGCCTTCCTCGGCAAGGGCTACACGGTGGGCTTCCTGCCCCAGGAGCCGAAGCTCGACCCGGCGAAGACGGTCCTCGAGTGCGTCGAGGAGGGGGTCGGCGAGAAGAAGGCGATCCTCGACCGCTTCAACGAGGTGAGCGCGAAGTTCGCCGAGCCGATGGACGACGACGCCATGCAGAAGCTGCTCGACGAGCAGGCGAAGCTGCAGGACAAGATCGACGCCCAGAACCTGTGGGAGCTGGACCGCACGCTCGAGATCGCGATGGACGCGCTCCGCTGCCCGCCGGCCGAGACCCCGGTGAAGACCCTGTCGGGCGGCGAGCGCCGGCGGGTGGCGCTGTGCCGGCTGCTGCTCCAGCGCCCCGACCTGCTGCTGCTCGACGAGCCCACGAACCACCTCGACGCGGAATCGGTGGCGTGGCTCGAGCGCTTCCTCAAGGAGTACCCGGGCACGGTGGTGGCGGTCACCCACGACCGCTACTTCCTCGACAACGTGGCGGGCTGGATCCTCGAACTGGACCGCGGCGCCGGCATCCCCTGGGAGGGCAACTACACCTCGTGGCTCGAGCAGAAGCGCCAGCGGCTCGCCCAGGAGGAGAAGGCCGAATCGGCCCGCCAGCGCACCCTCGAGCGCGAGCTCGAGTGGGTGCGGATGGCGCCGCGCGCCCGCCAGGCGAAGGGCAAGGCGCGCCTCGCCGCGTACGAGAAGATGGTGGCCGAGGAGGGCGCCCAGAAGCTCGAGCAGATCGAGATCTACATCCCGCCCGGCCCCCGGCTCGGCAACGTCGTCATCGAGGCCGACCACCTGCGCAAGGGCTTCGGCGACAACCTGCTGATCGAGGACCTCTCGTTCAAGCTGCCGCCGGCCGGGATCGTCGGCGTGATCGGGCCCAACGGGGCCGGCAAGACCACGCTGTTCCGCATGAT
>CAZKQE010000300.1:0-2530 GCA_964554725.1 uncultured bacterium | reverse complement strand
GATCACCGGGCAGGAGACGCCGGACGGCGGCACCCTGCGGGTCGGCGACACGGTCCGCTTCGCCTACGTGGACCAGAGCCGCGAGGCCCTGCCCCCCGATGCCAACGTCTGGGAGGCGATCGCCGAGGGCAAGGACACGCTGGAGCTGGGGAAGCGTTCCCTCAACTCCCGCTCCTACGTCGCCTCGTTCAACTTCAAGGGGGCCGACCAGCAGAAGCGGGTCAAGGACCTCTCCGGCGGCGAGCGGAACCGGCTCCACCTGGCCCGGATGCTGAAGAGCGGGGCCAACGTGCTGCTGCTCGACGAGCCCACGAACGACCTCGACGTGGACACCCTGCGGGCGCTCGAGGAGGCCCTGCTCTCGTTCGCCGGCTGCGCGGTGATCATCAGCCACGACCGCTGGTTCCTGGACCGGGTCGCCACCCACATGCTGGCCTTCGAGGGGGACAGCCAGGTGGTGTGGTTCGAAGGCAACTACCAGGACTACGAGAAGCACCGCCGCGAGCGCCTCGGGGCCGAGGCCGACCAGCCCCACCGGATCAAGTACCGCAAGCTGGTGAGGGCGTAGGCCGGACCGCGCCCCCCCCGGCGTCCCGTTGTCCCCGTCCGGGCGCCTCGACTACCCTCGCCCGCCGTGGTCACCCATCCATCGCAGGAGGCCGTCCCATGAACACCATCCTCAAGGCGGGCATCGTTCTCGGCGTGCTGGTCGAGGTCTGGACCTACCTCATGGGGTTCAGCGGCTGGTACAAGGACCCGGCGCTCATGAACCTGTTCTGGGTGGTGATCGCCATCCAGATCGCCGTGCTGATGTGGGCCCTCAAGCGCACCGCGGCCGAGGGCCGGGGGTACGGCGGCCAGGTCGGGGCCGGGACGCTGATCTCCCTGGTCGCCGGGGTGTTCGTCGTGGTCGGCTCGCTGGTGTTCACGATGGTGGTCTTCCCCGACTACTTCCGGGAGCTGGCGGCGGTCCAGGAGCGGATGCTCCGGGAGGCGGGCCGTCCCGAGGACGAGATCCGTCAGATGATGGAGATGACGGCGAAGACCTCGAACCCGGCGATGCAGGCGTTCTTCGGCTTCCTCGGCACCCTGGTGACCGGGGTCGTCGTCTCGGCGGTCATCGGGGCGTTCGTGAGGGCGAAGAAGGCCTGAACGAGGCGCGTTCGCGTCGCTTTTCCTTGCCCCCGGGCGTTGCGGAATGCGAGAATTGACGCGTTCCGCAACGTGTCCGGCGGGGCAGGACCCGCCGGGCGCGCGGAGATCGAGTCCGCCGAGCCGCCGGCCCCCGGTCGGCCGGCCGTCGGCGGGCCCCCGCTGGAGTCCGCATCCGTGGCCATGCACCGTTCGACCCGTCTCCGGCGACTCGTGGTCGCCCTCCTCGTCGTGCTGGTGCTCGCCGTGGCCGCCCGGTTCGCGCGCGCGCGGGCATCCGAGGCGGCGCGCGGCGCGACGCCGCGCGGCGCGGTGCCGTGCGTGCCGGACGCGCGGCTCGCGACGTCGATTTCCCTCGCGGGCGCCATGTTCCTGTTGCCGGAGGGCGCGGCCTGATGCGACAATTGCATCGTAATCCGTCCACGCGCGGCTCCGGAGGCGGTCTCCGGCTGCTCGTGGGCACGACCCCCGAAGCCGAACGACGCAGGCCCGACGTCGACGGCGTCGGTGAGATGGAGTCTGCCTCGGTGTCCTGGGTTCGATCGACGCGCGTGCGGCGTTACGCCGTGATCCTCGTCGCCCTGATCGTCGTGGTCTGGGCGGTGCGGTTCGTGTTCGGGCCCATCCCCGACCTCCCCCCGGGATAGCGCCCGCGCGAGGTTTGACGCTCCGCGAACCACGCGACTATCCTCGCCTCGTGCCCCTGGTCCAGCTCACCGAACGCCCCGCCGCACCACGCCCCCGCAGCATCACCTGCCGGGTCGGCCACGTCCCGGTGGGCGGCGGCCACCCGGTGGTCGTGCAGTCCATGACGAACACGGACACGCAGGACCCCGCGGGCACCGCCGAGCAGGTCCGGCTCCTCGCCGACGCCGGCTCCGAGCTGGTGCGCATCACGGTGAACACCCGCGAGGCCGCGGCCGCGGTCCCCGACCTCGTCGCACGGGTGCGCGACGCCGGCGTCACGGCGCCGATCGTCGGCGACTTCCACTACAACGGACACACGCTGCTCTCCGAGTATCCGGCGTGTGCGCGCGCGCTCGACAAGTACCGCATCAATCCCGGCAACGTCGGCGTCGGGGAGCGGCACGACGAGAACTTCCGCCGCATGATCGAGGTGGCGGTGGCCCACGGGAAGCCGGTCCGCATCGGCGTCAACTGGGGCTCGCTCGACCGCGCGCTGCTCACCCGCATGATGGACGAGAACGCGCGCCGCGCCGAGCCGCGTGCGGACCGCGACGTGGTGCTCGAAGCGATGCGCGAGAGCGCGCTGCGCTCGGCCGAGGCCGCGGAGCGGTTCGGGCAGCCGCACGACCGCATCATCCTCTCGGCCAAGGTGAGCGACGTCCGCGACCTGGTGACCGTCACCCGCGCGCTC
>CAZKQE010000299.1:0-3725 GCA_964554725.1 uncultured bacterium | reverse complement strand
CGCGACCGCCGCCGCGCGCACCAGGACGCGCGCGAGGCGCCGCTCCTCGGCGGCCAGCGCGGCGACCTTGTCCCGCACGCGCTCGACCTGATCGTCGGTGAGCAGCCCGAGCGCGTGGCCCAGCTCGCTCAGCCGCTCGTCGGCGTTGTCGGCGCGAAGCAGCAGCCGGTGCTCGGCGGCCGAGGTGAACATGCGGTAGGGCTCGCGGTGCTCGCGCGTGACGAGGTCGTCCACCAGCACGCCGAGGTAGGCCTGGTCGCGCCGCAGCACGAACGGCGGGCGGCCGAGCGCGCGATGGGCGGCGTTCACCCCGGCGATCAGTCCCTGCGCGGCCGCCTCCTCGTAGCCCGAGGTGCCGCAGATCTGCCCGGCGAGGAAGAGCCCGGGGGCGGACCGCACCTCGAGCGTCGCGGTGAGCTGGTGCGGGAGCACGAAGTCGTACTCGACCGCGTACCCCGGCCGCAGCATCTCGGCGCGCTCGAGCCCGGGGATCGTGCGGATGAACTCGAGCTGCACCTCCTCCGGCAGGCTGGTCGAGACGCCGTTCACGTAGGTCTCGATCACGTCGCGGCCCTCGGGCTCGAGGAAGACGTGGTGGGTCGTGCGCTCCGGGAACTTGACCACCTTGTCCTCGAGCGAGGGGCAGTAGCGCGGGCCGGCGCCGCGGATGGCGCCGGAGTAGAGCGGCGAGAGGTGGAGGTTGCGCCGGATGACCTCGTGCGTGCGTTCGGTCGTGCGGGTGAGGTGGCAGGGCACCTGGTCCAGGGTGAGCGGCCCGCTCCAGTGCGAGAAGGGGAGCGGCGGGTCGTCGCCCGGCTGCGGCACGAGCGCCGACCAGTCGATCGTGTCGCGGTGGAGACGCGGCGGCGTCCCGGTCTTGAGCCGCCCGCGCTCGAGCCCCAGTTCGGCCAGGCACTCGCTGAGCGCCACCGCCGCGTGCTCGCCGATGCGCCCGCCCGCGAACCGGCGCGGGCCGATGTGGATGAGCCCGTTGAGGAAGGTGCCCGGCGTGAGGACGGCCGCCGCGCACGGGAGCCGTCGCCCGTCCGCCAGCTCGATCGCGGCGACCCGGCCCCGTTCGAGCCGCACGTGGTTCACCACGCCGGCGACCCGCTCGAGCCCCGGCGTGGCGGCGAGCAGCCGCGCCATCTCCTCCGAGTAGCGGGCCTTGTCGCACTGGGCGCGCGGCGACCACACCGCCGGCCCGCGCCCGCGGTTCAGCATCTTGAACTGGATCCCGGCGCGGTCGGTGACCATGCCCATGATGCCGCCGAGCGCGTCGATCTCGCGCACCATGTGGCCCTTGGCGATCCCGCCCACCGCCGGGTTGCACGACATCTTCGCCGTGTCCTCGAGCCGGACGGTCACCAGCGCGGTCCGGAGCCCGAGGCGCGCGCACGCGACCGCCGCCTCGCAGCCGGCGTGGCCGGCGCCCACCACGACCACGTCGTAGCGGTCCCCGGCCGGCGTCGTCGCGGGCGCCATCGCGGTCACTTCCCCACGCAGAACTTGCGGAAGATGCGGTCGAGCAGGTCGCCGTCCACCGTACGGCCGGTGACCTCGCCCAGCGCGGCGAGGCCCTCGCGCAGCTCGAGCGCGACGATCTCGCCGGGGAGCCCGTCCGCGGCGGCACGGCGCGCGCGGTCGAGCGCGGCGCGGGCGCGCGCGATGGCCTCCGCGTGCCGCCGGTTGCCGACCGCGACGCCGAGGCCCTCCGCCGCCTCGCCCGCCCCCAGCCGGCCGGCGAGGGCGGCGCGCAGCGCGTCGAGCCCCGCGCCGGTGACCGCGGAGACCGGAAGGACCTCCGCGGCCCCGCCGTTCAGGAGCGCGGCGACCTCGGCGACGCCGGTCGCCGCGGGGCGGTCGCACTTGTTGAGCGCCACCAGTGGCCGCCGCTCGCCGAGCGTCGCGGCGAGACGGCGGTCCTCGTCGTCGAGCGGCGCCGACCCGTCCACCACCCAGAGGACGAGCGCGGCCCCGGCGAGCGTCTCCCGCGCGCGCGCCACGCCGATGGACTCGACCGCGTCGTCGGTGTCGCGCAGCCCCGCGGTGTCCGAGAGGGTGACGCGGACGCCGGCCAGCTCGACGGCCTCGCTCAGCCGGTCGCGGGTGGTGCCCGGGACGTCGGTGACGATCGCCCGCGCCTCGCCGAGCAGGGCGTTGAACAGCGACGACTTGCCCACGTTGGGCCGCCCGACCAGCGGCACCCGCACGCCCTCGCGCAGCGCACGCGCCCAGGGCGCGGTCGCGAGCAGCGCGGCCAGCTCGCGCTCGAGCGCCGCGATCGCCGCCCCCACGTGCGGCGGCACCTCGACGCCGCCCACGTCCTCGGCGAAGTCCACCCGCGCCTCGACCTCGGCGATCGCGTCGGCGAGCCGGTCGGCGAGCCGCTCGATCGTCCGCGACAGCCCGCCCGCGAGCTGGGAGAGCGCCAGCGCGTGGGCGCGCGCGGTGCTCGCCGCGATCACGTCCGCCACCGCCTCGGCCCGCGCCAGGTCGATGCGGCCGTGCAGGAACGCCCGCAGCGTGAACTCTCCCGGCTCCGCCAGGCGCGCCCCCGCCGCGAGCAGCGCCGCCAGCACCCGCCGCGACGGCAGCTCGCCGCCGTGGCACGACAGCTCGACCACGTCCTCGCAGGTATAGGAGCGCGGCGCCCGGAACACCGCCGCCACCACCTCGTCGAGCGCCACGCCGGCGACGTCGTCCGCCCCCGGGCCGGGACCCGCGGGCGCCACCGCCCAGCCGTGATGCAGCGTGTGGCCCGGCACCGAGGCCAGCGGGCGGGCGCCGCGGAACACCGCGTCGGCCACGGCGAGCGCCCGCGGGCCGCTCACCCGCACCACCGCGAGCCCGCCCGCGCCGGGCGCCGTCGCGATGGCGGCGATCGTGTCATCGAGCACCGGCATGTCGTCTCCGCCACGAACGAAGAGGCGCCGGGTCCCGCAGCGGACCCGGCGCCCCGTGGGTGCGGTCCGGGTCAGTCCGCTTCTCTCGACCCCTCGGCGTGATCGGCCGGCGCGACCGCGAGCTTCTTGATGAGGCCGTCGCCGATCGCGTAGGTCCTCACCCGCGAATCCTCGCGCAGGGTGACGTGGATGATGCGGCGCTCCTGGGCGTTCAGGTACTCGGTGAGCACCTCGCCCCCGCGCGCCACCGCGTCGTCCGCCATCGAGCGGGCGAGGTCCTCGAGCTCCTTCTCGCGCCGCTGCCAGAAGTCGTTGATCTCGAGCTGCAGGTGGTAGCGCGTGCCCTCGCCGCGGTTGACGGTGAGGTTGAGCAGATGCTGGAGCGCCTGGCGCACCTCGCCCTTGCGCCCGGTGAGCAGCTCCTCGCCCTCGCCCACCTCGGCGGTGACGTCCACGTTCTCGCCCTCGGCGCGCGCCGAGACCTTGGCCTCGAACCCCATCGCGCGCAGCAGCTCGTCGGTGGCCCGCGCCGCCCGCGCCTCGAGTTCGGCCGCCGGCAACGTCGGGCCCGACGGCCGCGACTCGCCGCGCCCGCCGCGATCGCCGCGCTCACCGCGCTCACCGCGATCGTCGCGCCGCTCACGGGCGTGCGGCTCCCGGGGCTCGCGGAACTCGCGGGACTCGCGGGGCTCGCGCGCCGGCCGGTCGCCCGCCATCGCCATCGGCGGCACATCCTCCGCGTACGCGGGCGTCATCGGCTCGGGGGCCACCGCGACGGCATCGGCCCCGCGCGGCTCCATCTCCATCGGACGACCCTCG
>CAZKQE010000298.1:0-3728 GCA_964554725.1 uncultured bacterium | reverse complement strand
CCGACCGCGAGGGTGGTGAGGACCCGCACCAGGTCCACCGGGTTCACGATCAGGGCGGGGAAGAGCACCCGCTGGAGCGGCACGCCCGACAGCAGCGCGGTGGCGCCGAGGACCACCAGGTCGTAGGCGATGACCAGCAGCAGCCACAGCAGGAGTGCGACCGACATCGCCCGCAGGCGGTCGGGCCACAGCGCCGCGATGCACAGCGCCGCCGCCAGGGTCACCGCGCCGAGCGCGAGCGAGAGCGCGGTCAGCGCGAGGTAGCCGGGGACCTGTGCCGCCCCGCCGTTCAGGGCGACCACCACGCCGCCGCCGCCGAAGCCGAGCGCCTGCGCCGCCGTCAGCGCCGCGGCCAGGCCGATGAACTTGCCGGCCAGCACCTCGCCGCGCGAGACCGGCTGCGCGAGCAGCAGCGAGAGGCTGTCGCCGCCGCCCGCCAGGCTCGTGACCCCGAGCACCAGGCCGGTGAGCGGGACGATGACCAGCACCAGGTTCATCAGGCTCAGCGTCACCCGCGCGAAGCCCTGGAACCCGACCTCCCGCCCCTGCGCAAGGCCGAAGTAGGAGAGTCCCAGCGTCAGCAGGGCGAACAGCGCCGTGAAGGCGAACAGCCAGCGGGTCTCGAGCGCGCGCCGGTACTCCTCGCCTGCGATCACGCGTACGCGCCGCCACGACTCCCGCCGCGCGCTCATCGGTGCCCCTCGACCAGGTGCGATCCGGTGACCGCGAAGCGACCTGCCGGCCGGTCGTCGAGCAGCCATGGCAGGTCGTCGCCGGGCCGGTCGGCGAGGAACTCCCCGCTCCAGTCGCCGCCGGGCGAGAGCGGCGGGATCGCGAGACGGTCCTGATAGCCGGCAAGCGCGAGCCGGGTGCCGTCGCCGCCGCGGTGCTCGACGCGGAGGCGCACGAGTCGTCCCACCGGCACCGCCGCCGGGCGGGTGGTGACGAGTCCATCGGCGATCGTCACCGTGACCTCCGCGACCACGGGCGCGGGCGCCGCGTGCGGCGGCGCGGAGGCGGGGCGCGGGCGACCGACGAATGCGAGGGCGAGGGCGATCACCGCGACGCCTGCCGCCAGTGCCAGGTAACGGCGGCTCACCGCCCGCCTCCCGCCGCGAGGGCGCCGAGCCGGTCGACGCGGCCGCGGGTGGCGAGCGCGACGCTGTCGGCGGCCGACCGACGACGGAACGCGGCCAGCCCGCCGCCCATCGGCGAGGGGAAGTCCCCGTGGACCACCCACAGCGAGTCGGCGGGCAGCAGCGCCTCCGTGTCGTAGTCGGCAAGCCAGGCGTCGCGGATCGCCGGCGCCCCGACGACGTCGCGCATCAGGCACTCGATCGCGTCGAAGGCGCGCCAGCCGTCCGCGGTCCGCCGCTCGCAGGCGAAGCGGAGGTCCTGGATCCCCATGCCGCAGGCGGCGCACGGCGTGCCGGCCTCGATCGCCGGCGGTCCGACCGGCGCGGCGCAGCCGGCGACGAGCAGCAGGAGCGCGAGCGCCGGCCACTCCCGCGGACCGGGACGGCTAGGACGCGACATATCCGGCTCCCCGCACCACCCGGAGGAAGATCTCCTCGAGCGTGGGCCGCTGCAGCTCGAACGAGCGGATCGGCACGCCGGCGGAGCGGACCGCCTCGAGCACCTCGAGCGCCCGCCCGTCCAGGGCCTCGACCGCGAGCCCCCGCTCGCCCGCCGGCTCGCAGTCGAGCCCGAGCCCGGCGACCACCGCGGCCGCCCGGACGGGAGTCTCGCCCAGCTCGATGGCGAGGCGGGTGGCGCCCGCCTGCCGCGCGCGCAGGTCGTCGAGCCGCTCGAGCGCCCCGCGGCGGCCCTCGACCAGGATCAGCACGCGGTCCGCCACCCGCTCGACCTCGCTCAGGAGATGGGAGCAGAGCAGGATGGTCTTGCCTTCGCCCTGCAGGCGTTCGACCAGGGTGCGGAACTCCCAGGTGGCCTCGGGGTCGAGGCTGGCGGTGGGCTCGTCGAGCACCAGCAGCGCCGGATCGCCGAGCAGCGCCTGGCCGAGCGAGAGTCGCTGCAAATAGCCGCCCGACAGCTCGCGCGCGGTGCGGTCCGCGTGGGCGGCAAGGCGGACGCGCTCGAGCGCGCGGGCCACCGCCTCGCGCGGGAGGCCGCGCAGCGCGGCGAAGAAACCGAGCACCTCCGAGACGGTACGTGCGTGCGGGAACTCGGCGCGCTGCGGGACGTAGCCGACATCGTGGCGGGCGGCCGGGTCGTCGGGGGGCCGCTCGCCGGGGCCCAGGCGGATGCGCCCGCGGTCCGGACGCGCGAGCCCCAGCAGCATCTTGAGCGTGGTCGTCTTCCCGGCGCCGTTGGGGCCGATCAGGGCGAACGTCTCGCCCGGCTCGACGCGGAACGAGAGGCCGTCGACCGCGACCACGCTGCCGTAGCGCTTCGAGACGTCCTCGACCCGGATCATGGTCGCCGCCCCGTCCGTGCGACGTGGCGCGGGACGCCGCGCGCGAGGCCGCCCAGACCGGCCAGGGCGAGGGCCGCGAAGCCGACCGCCGCGGCCCCGGCGGGCCGGCGCCGCCGGTCGCGCTCCGGCGCCGGCGCGAGCCCGGCGAGCGCCGGCGGCGCGACCATCGGCCGCTCGTCCACCGCCTGACTCGGCCGCAGCGCCGGGATCACCCGCTCCGCCACGCCGAGGGCGAGGACCGCCGGGCTGCGCGCGAGGATCGCGAGGTCGGGGACCTGCTTCGAGACGAACGCGAAGGCGCTCACCGGGGAGTGGGGGATGTCGCTCACGCCGTCGCCGTCGAGGTCGTAGGGCGCGCTCCCGTCCCAGTAGTTGCCGCGCTCGCCGTCGTCGAACCGGTTGTCGGTGCGGCGCATGTCGAGCGCGACCGGATGGTCGTTGTTCACGAACGCGTTGCCGGCGAACACGTTCTTCGCGCACGAGGAGAACAGCAGCACGCCCCAGCCGTTGTCCTGGACCAGATTGTCGCGGACCCGGTTGCGGTTCGAGTTGTCCATGAACATGGCGATCGTGTTGTCCACGAGGCGGTTGCCGACGAACTCCCCGGCCGAGCAGTCGCGCAGCAGCACGCCGTAGGTGCGGGCGCCGCGATTGTGCGCGAACTCGTTGCGTTCGAGGCGGAGCCCGTTCGAGAACATGATCGCGCAGCCGGCGACGTTGCGCCGGAAGCGGCTCCCGACGATGCGTCCGTCCTGGCAGTACATCGTGTGCAGACCGTAGCGGCCCATGTGCTCGAACACTCCGCCCTCGACGTGGACCCGGTTCGCGAACGAGAGGTAGACCCCGTCGAGGAAGCCCGAGACCGTGTCGCCGACCACCCGTACGTCGGCGCTGTTCCACAGGTGGATGCCGTTGCCGGCCCCCGTCTCGTCCCCCGGCGCCACGCGCCCGGTGAGCGTGCAGTCGGCGACCACCAGGCGGTCCGAGCGCTCGCCGTAGACGCCGTAGAGGACGTCGGTGAACCGCACGCGGCGGACCACCGCCCCGGGGGCGAGGCGCGCGTGGAGCCCGGCGTCCACGGTGAGGGCGCGGGCGCCGCTGCCTCGGACGGCCAGGTCCTCGACCTGCGCGCCGGCCGCCGCCACCGTGATCACGCTGCCGCGTCCGCCGCCGTCCACGACCGCGCCGGGCTCGCCCCGCAGCGTCAGCGGGCGGTCCACGACGAGCGGGCCGGCGTGCGTGCCCGGGCCGAGCAGCACCGTGTCGCCCGCCGCGGCGCCGGCGAGCGCCG
>CAZKQE010000297.1:0-3758 GCA_964554725.1 uncultured bacterium | reverse complement strand
ACCAGCGCGACCGCGAGACCGACCGCCTGCGCGACCGTCCAGCGCTCGCCGAGCGTGAGGCGCGCGGCCATCACCGTGGCCGCGGGGGCGAGCGAGACCAGCGCCGACACCAGCACCAGCGGCGCGCGGTGGACGGCGATCAGGAACGCGACGTTGGCGGCCGAGTCGAGCACGCCGGCGGCGAGCGCCGGCAGGCGCGCGGGGGGCGGCGGGGCCAGCGGCCGCCGCAGCGCGACGAGCCCGGCGGCGAGGACGCCCATCCCGACCGCGCGCGCGACCGTGAGCGGCAGCAGACCGGCGCCGCCGCCGATGCGGGCGACGAACACCAGGAACCAGCCGATCACGAGGCCGGCCGCGATCGCCCACAGCAGCGTGCGGCGCACGTGCGCGCGCGGATGGTGGCCGAGCCCCTCGCCGGTGGTCGAGAGGAGCGGGATCGCGAGCGTCGCGAGCGCGACGCCGAGCCACGCCAGCGCCGACGGCCGCTCGCCGGCGGCGAAGCCGACGACCACCGGCACCGCGAGCCCGACCAGGCTGAACACCGGGGCGGCGAGGCTCATCGGGCCGCGCGCGAGCGAGTGGTACATGAGCGAGGCGCCGGCGGCGCTGCAGCCGCCGGCCGCCACGCCCCACAGGAGGTCGGCGCGCGCCGGCGTGCCGGGCAGGAACGGCATCGCGGCCGCGAGCAGCGCCAGCGCGCCCACGCCCGAGAACCAGGCGACGAGCGGCGCGTTCGCGCGGCGCGCGGCGACGCCGCCGAGGAAGTCGGCCCCGCCCCACAGCAGCGAGGCGGAGGCGGCGATCCCGTAGGCCGGGTTCACGCCCGGATCACCCTGCCCGCCACAGGTCGCCGTCGCGTCGGGCGCGGCCCTCGCGCTCGAGCTGGAGCAGGTGCGCGAGCAGCGAGCGTTCGGCGTAAGGCCACAGCTCGCGCGGCGTGTCGGCGTAGGCGCGGGCGACCAGCGCGCGCAGGTCGCGCGGCGTCCCGTGGAGGGCGGCGAGCACGCGCTCCTCCCGTTGCCGCCGGTGCTCGATGAGTCCGCGGATGCGCCGCCCGGCGGCGCCCTGGGGCGAGCCGTGGCCGGGGAACAGCGTCTCCACCGGCTCCGCGAGCAGCCGCTCGAGCGAGGCGACGTAGTCCGCCATGTCCCCCTCCGGCGGGTCGATGATCACGGTCCCCTGGCCCCCCGGGATGTGGTCGCCGGTCAGGAGCGAGCCGGTGCGCGGGTGGAGGAAGCACAGGTGCCCGCGCGCATGCCCGGGCGTGTGGACGACGCGCAGGTTCCAGGAGCCCTTGCCGGGCAGGAGCGGGATCCAGTCGCCGTCGGCGAGGACGACGTCGAGCCGCACGTGCTTCCCGGTCTCGGCGTGGCCGGCGACCGGCACGCCCAGCCGCTGGCGCGCGGCGGCGACGCCGCCCAGATGGTCGGGATGGTGATGGGTGAGCAGGATGGTCGTGACGCGGCGCCCGTCCCGCTTCAGGATCTCGATCAGATCGAACAGCGCGTCCAGCTCCGCCGGTTCGCCGCTGCCGGGGTCCACCAGCGCCATCTCGGACTCGCCGACCAGATAGGCGTTCGTGTGGGTCGCCGGCGGCAGGGGCCGCGTCCGCATCGGGTGGAGGACGATCCCCCACTTGAGCTCGATCCGGCGCACCGGCTGGCCCGAGCGGCGCGGCGCCTCGATGAGCCGCTCGGCGAGCCGCTCCTCGCCCTCGGCGAGCGTGATGAGGCTCCACAGGATGGGCGCGGCGAACGTCTCGCCGCCCTCCTGCCAGCGCCGGATCGCGTCGAGCGGGCGCACCCACTCGCCGTCGGTCAGCTCGCCGACCCGCACGCTCGCCTCCTGGCCCTCGGGGACGCGGGCGAGGAAGTAGTCGGTCTCGAACCCGCGCGGCGCGAACACCGGCGACACCCAGCGCCCGGCCCAGGCGAGCGCATCCGCCGGGAAGCGCCATCCGTGCTCGCGGGCCAGCGCCGGAAAGGTGGCCTCGCCCTCGAGCAGGCGACGGCGCGCCTCGGCGAGCCGCTGCGGGGACCCGGCGTCGGCCACGCCGACCAGCACGCCGGCCTCCTCGAACGCCTCGCGCAGGGCACACGCCATCAGCTCGCGGCGCCCGGCGTCGGGCTCGCCCTCGACCGGCAGCTCGGCGTCCTCGGGGTTCACCGTGCCGCCGACGAAGGCGCGGAAGCCGGGCATGTAGCTCACGGCGTCGCTGCGCCGCACCCAGAAGGTCTCGAGCGCCACCCCCTCGCCGCGCACGAGCAACACGACGGCGGAGGCGCGGGGACGGGTCGACACCGAGGGGGTCACGCGGGGAGGCTCTCCAGTGGCCGGGACGACGGAACGGCGGCCCGGTGAGGGGCCGCCGCATGATAGCAGGGCGCCGCGGTGAGGAGGCTCAGGCGCTCTTGCGGGCCACCCGGTCGAGCGCCCGGCGCATCAGCGCCAGCGCCTCGTCCAGTTCCGCGACGGTGACGTCGAGCGGGGTGCGGAAGCGGAGCCCGCGTGCGCCGCAACCGAGGAGGATCGCCCCCAGCTCGTACATCGCCTGGGCGACCGCGTCGCGCGTGGCGCCGTCCGGCAGGTCGATCGCGCACATGAGGCCGAGCCCGCGCGGGTTGCTCACCAGCTCGGGCCGTTCGGCGGCCAGCCGCTCGAGGCCGGTCTTGAGATGGGCGCCGGCGGCCGCCGCGTGCTCGACCAGGCGCTCCTCCTCGATGATCTCGAGGTAGCGCCGGCAGCGCACCATGTCGGTGAGGTTGCCGCCCCAGGTCGAGTTGATGCGGCTGCCGACGGTGAAGACGTTCTCGGGCTCCTCGTCGAGCCGGGGGCCCGCCATCATGCCGCACACCTGCGTCTTCTTGCCGAAGGCGAGCAGGTCGGGCTTCACGTCCCAGTGCTGGTGCGCCCACATGCGGCCGGTCAGGCCCATGCCGGTCTGCACCTCGTCGAACACGAGCAGCGCCTCCTGCTCGTCGGCGACCTGCCGCAGCGCGCGCAGGAACTCGGGGCGGAAGTGGCGGTCGCCGCCCTCGGCCTGGATCGGCTCGAGGATGATGCAGGCGATGTCCCCGGGGCGCTCGGCGAAGGCGTTCTTGATCGCGTCGAGCGCCAGGTTCTCCTCGCGGCGCACCCGCTCGAGCTCGGCCGCGTCCACCGGGAAGCGCAGGTGCGGGTTGGCGATCCGCGGCCAGTCGAAGCGCGGGAAGTACTGGTACTTGCGCGGGTCGGCGGTGTTCGTGAGCGAGAGCGTGTAGCCGCTGCGGCCGTGGAACGCCTCGCGGAAGTGGAGCACCTGGTGCCCGCGCTCCGCGCGGTGGCCCTGGCGGAAGTTGCGGCGCACCTTCCAGTCGAAGGCGGCCTTGAGCGCGTTCTCCACCCCCAGCGCCCCGCCGGCCACCAGGAACAGGTGCGGCAGGTGGGCCGGCATCGCGAGACGGCCGAAGGTCTCGACGAACTCCGCCATCTCGACCGTGTACACGTCCGAGTTCGTGGGGTTCGTGCGCGCGGCGCGCAGCAGCGTCCGCTCGAACTCCGGCTCCTTCATGCGCGGGTGGTTGAGCCCCACCGGCAGCGTGGCGAAGCAAGAGAAGAGGTCGAGGTACCAGCGGTCCGAGCGGGCGTCCTTGAGCCGCCGGCCCTGGCTCCGCTCGAGGTCGAGCACCAGGTCGTAGCCGTCCACGAACAGGTGGCGGCCGAGCACGCCGTGCACGTCGCCGGGGGCGATGCGCGGCGCGGGGACCGGGCGCGGCGTG
>CAZKQE010000296.1:0-3779 GCA_964554725.1 uncultured bacterium | reverse complement strand
GCGCGCGCCGCGCCCCGGCCGACAGCGTCGTGCGACCGCCGGCCCGCTGGGTGCCGACCGACACGCTGCGCTGGAGGCCGCGATGAGGGCCCGGGCCGCCGCGCCGGCCGCCGTCGCCGAGCCGAAGCCCGAGTTCGCGCCCCCGGCCGCGTGGCGGCAGGCGACGGCGGTGGTGGCGGGTCAGCGCGACGCGGGCGCCGGCCATCGCTGGCTCGACCTGCGGCTCCCGCGCGGGTTCCCGCTCCCGGCCGCCGGGCAGTTCGTCCAACTCCTGCTCGCCGAGCCCTCGCCGGTGTTCCTGCCGCGTCCCATGAGCGTCGCCGCGGCGGCTGCCACCGTGCGCGGACCGCGGCTCGGTTTCCTCTACGAGCCGGTCGGGGTCGGCACGCGCGCGCTCGCCGCCCTCGGCCCCGGCGACGCGGTCGGGGTGCTGGGGCCGCTCGGGCGCGGATTCCCGCTCGACGTGCCGGGGACGCCGGTGCTGGTCGCCGGCGGGCGCGGCGTGGCCCCGCTGCTGTTCGCCGCCGAGCGGTTCGCCCGCGAGGGGCGGCGCTGCGAGTTCCTGTTCGGCGCCCGTGACGCGCGGCACCTGGTGGCGCTGCCCGAGGCCCGCGCGCGGCTCGCGCGCATGGGCGGCCGGCTCCACCTCGCCACCGACGACGGCAGCCGCGGCCGCCGCGGCACGGTGGTGGACCTGCTCGACCGCGTCGCGCCCCGGCTGCCGGCGCCGCGGGTCATCCACGCCTGCGGACCGCACGGGATGCTCGCCGCGGTCGCGCGCTGGGGGCTCGCCCACGAGGTCCCCACCTTCCTGGCGATGGAGTCGGTGATGGCGTGCGGCACCGGCGTGTGCCGCGGCTGCCCGCTGCCGCGCAGCGAGGGGGCGCGCACGCGGCTCGCGCGCCGGCGCGACCGCATCCCCTCGCTCTACGGCAGCCCGGAGTTCGCGATGTGCTGCACCGACGGCCCGGTGTTCGCGGCCGGCGACCTCGACTGGGGGAGGATCGAATGAGCCGCGCCACCGCCGTGGACCTCGCGGTACGGATCGGGCCGCTCACCCTGCGCAACCCGGTGCTCACCGCCTCCGGCACCTTCGGCTACGGCGACGAGTACGCGCACGTCGTGGACCCGGCCTCGCTCGGCGCGGTGATCACGAAGACGGTGACCGTGCGGCCGCGCCCCGGCAACCCGCCGGTGCGGATCGCCGAGAGCGCGGGCGGGATGCTGAACTCGATCGGTCTCGAGAACGTCGGCCTCGATCGCTTCCGCGCCGAGAAGCTGCCGAAGCTGCGCTCGCTCGGCGCCACGGTGGTGGCGTCGCTCGGGGGCGAGACTCCGCGCGAGCTGACGCGGCTGCTCGAGGCGCTGGGCGGCGAGGCGGGGATCGGCGGGTTCGAGATCAACTTCTCGTGCCCGAACGTGGCACGCGGCGGCGCGGTCTATTGGGCGAACGCGCGGCGGCTCGAACGCACGCTGGCGGCGTTGCGGCCGCTCACCCGTGCCGCGCTGATCGCCAAGCTCTCGCCCGACGTCACCTCGGTGGGCGACCTCGCGCGGGCGTGCGAGCAGGGCGGCGCCGACGCGGTCACCGCGGTGAACACGTTCGTCGGCATGTCCGTGGACCTGGGGGCCGGCCGCCACCGGCTGAACCGCGCGACCGGCGGGGTCTCGGGCCCGGCGATCAAGCCGCTGGCGCTGGCGCGCTGCCACGAGGCGGCGCGCGCGGTCGCGATCCCGGTGCTGGGATCGGGCGGGATCCTGAACGGGCGCGACGCGCTCGAGTTCATCGCCGTCGGCGCGGCGGCGGTGCAGGTGGGCACGGTGAGCTTCGTCCGCCCGCGCGCGGCGGCCGAGGTGGTGGAGGAGATGACTGCCTTCCTCGCCGCGCGCGGCATCCGGCGGCTCGACGACTGGCGCGGGTGCCTCGCGCAGCCGGCGGGCGCGGCGCCGCGTCCGCGGGCGCGAGCGCCGCGCCGCGTGGCGGGGAGGAGCGCATGACCGAGATCGCGATCGCCTACGACGTCCCCACCCTCGAGCGGGCGCTGGCGCTCGACGAGCGGCTGGGGCCGGGCCCCGAGTACGCCAAGGTCGGCCTCGAGCTGTTCGCCGCCGCCGGGCCCGCCGCGGTCACCGCGCTCAAGGAGCGCGGCCGCCGCGTGTTCCTCGACCTCAAGCTGCACGACATCCCGAACACCGCCCGCGGCGCGGCGCGCGCGGCGGCCCGGCTCGGCGCCGACCTGCTCACCGTCCACGCCACCGGCGGCTACGCGATGGTCGCGGCCGCGGTCGAGGGGGCGGCCGAGGGCGGCGCGGGGACGCGGGTGATCGCGGTGACGATCCTCACCAGCCTCACGCCCGCGACCATGCCTCCCGGATTCCAGCAGCCGTTCCACATCGTCATGGTCGCGCCGAAGCTGCTCGAGATGGCCGAGTCGGCGGGGGCGCACGGCATCGTGTGCGCCGCCGAGGACCTGTTCCTCATCCGCACCATGCACCCGGCGCCGTTCTTCGCCGTCACACCGGGGATCCGCCCCGCCGGCGGCGCCACCCACGACCAGCGACGCGTCACCACGATCGCCGAGGCGGTCCGCATGGGCTCCGGCATGCTGGTGCTGGGCCGCGCCGTCACCGGCGCCGACGACCCCGCGGCGGCGCTGGCCGCCGCGCGCGCCGAGCGCGACGCCGCGGCGGCGGAGACCGCTTAAAAGGCGATCCCGATGCCGGCGCCCGGGTACCAGTGCCCGGCCGGCTCCTCGCGGAAGAACAGGAACCGGCGGCCGGTGCGCGCGGCGAAGCGGAACAGCTCGTCGCTCACGTGGGCGTTGTCGCCCAGCACGATCGCGCGTTCCGCGAGCCGCGGCGCGATCACCTCGTACTCGCGCGCCTCGTACTCGGCGGAATGGTCGCTGTCGTTGATGAACAGGTCCACCGTCCGATCCAGCGCGCGCAGGGACTCGATCGAGTCCCCGTACAGGACGGTCGCGACCTCGTCGTAGGGGCCGCCGATCAGGAAGCCCGCGCGCGGCTCGATGTCGGTCCCGAAGACGACGCCCGGATGGCCCTCGTCCCGGTTGCGGAGCAGCGCCGCGGCGAGCACGCAGGTGCCGAGCCCCTTGTCCACGCCGGTCTCCACGACCACCCGGGGGCGCGTCGCGCGCACGATCGCGTACCAGCCCGACCGCCGCCCGTAGCGCGGCTCCGCGTCGGCGCCGTGACGGGCGGGATGGGCGAGCGTCCGCCGTCGCAGGTGCTCGCGCAGGGCGTCGTCGTCGTCGAGCTCGGCGATGTAGCGCGCCGCCGCCGCGGAGTCGATCCCGGTGACCAGGGCGACGGTGGCCGCGAGGTGATCCAGGTTCCGGCGGGTGAGGTCGTAGGTGTAGTTGTCGATCTCCCGCGAGGCGAACGTCCACCGCACCGCCTCCGGCAGCCGGCGCAGCAGCGCGCGCAGGGCCAGCAGTCCGCGGTAGGGCAGCAGCACCCAGCGCCCCGCCGCCGAGGACGTCAGCGCGCGCCGGAGTCGGGCCCGCGGCGATCGCGCCCGGTCGGCGGATCCGTTCACGTCGTCGTCCTCCGGGTGGTTGCGGGATCCGCGCCGTGCGGTCGGGGCGGTCCGACGCGCCGGCCGGTGCGGCCCCGGCCGGACCCCGGCGTACGCCGCCCGCCGGGCGGGGCGGCAGGATACCATCTCGTCCCGGCGGCATCGGCCGCCGGCGGGTCTCCACGCGGGGCGCCGCCCCGCCGCCCGCCGGGGCCGGTCCGGGCCCCGCGGCCGGGCCCGG
>CAZKQE010000295.1:0-3793 GCA_964554725.1 uncultured bacterium | reverse complement strand
GCTCGGCGAACTCGGGCAGCAGCGGCTCGATGTAGGTGCGGTCGGCGAACTCGGGATCGGTCATGATCGTGGCGGGGTTCGAGTTCAGCAGCACGACCTCGAACCCGAGCGCCCGCAGCGCGCGGCAGCCCTGGGTGCCCGAGTAGTCGAACTCGCACGCCTGCCCGATGACGATCGGCCCGGCGCCGATGATCATCACCTTGTGGATGTCGGTGCGGCGGGGCATCAGCGCACCACCGGCGATCCGGCGGCGGCCGCCGGCCGCTTCCGGGCGCGCCCGCTCTTGCGGCGCTGCATCACGCGCTCGCGGAACGCCGCGAACCAGGGTCGCGAATCGTGGGGGCCGGGACTCGCCTCGGGGTGGTACTGGCAGGACAGCACCGGCAGCGCGCGGTGCACCATCCCCTCGAGCGTGCCGTCGTTCCCGCTCCAGTGGGTCAGCTCGAGGTCGGGGTCCCGCAGCGAGTCGGCGTCCACCATGAAGCCGTGGTTCTGCGAGGTGACCTCGACCACGCCGGTGCGGCGGTCGATCACCGGGTGGTTGGCGCCGCGGTGGCCGAACTTGAGCTTGCGCGTCCGGCCGCCGAACGCCAGGCCGAGCAGCTGGTGCCCGAGGCAGATGCCCAGCGTCGGCAGCGTGCGGGCGGCCTCGCGCGCGGTCATCACCGCGAACTCGAGCGGCTCCGGGTCGCCGGGGCCGTTCGAGAGCACCACACCCTCGGGCTCGAGCGCCAGCGCCTCGGCGACCGGCGTGCGGGCGGGCACCACCCGGACGCGGAAGTCCTCCGCGCGGAGCCGGCGCAGGATGTTGTACTTGACGCCGAAGTCGAACACCACGACCAGCGGCTTGCGGGCGTCCTGCGGCTCCTCGCTCTCGCTCGCTCCGTGCCCGGTCCACCAGTAGGGCTCGGTGCAGGTGACCAGCTCGGCCAGCGCCAGGCCCTCCATGGACGGCGAGCGGCGGGCCTTCTCGACCAGCGAGTCCGGGTCGAGGTCCACCGCCGACAGGCAGCCGCGCATGACGCCGCGGTCGCGCAGGTGCCGGGTGAGCGCGCGGGTGTCGATGCCGCAGATCCCCGGCAGCCCCTTCTCCTCGAGCAGGTCCTGGAGCCGCCCGGTCGAGCGCCAGTTGCTGGGCTCCTCGCACACCTCGCGGCACACCATCCCCTGCGCGCGCAGCCGCTCGCTCTCCCAGTCCTCGTCGTTCACCCCGTAGTTGCCGAGCAGCGGGTAGGTGAAGGTGACGATCTGCCCGCAGTACGAGGGGTCGGAGAGGATCTCCTGGTAGCCGGTCATCGCGGTGTTGAACACCACCTCCCCGGTGGTCTCGACCCGCGCGCCGAACGACTCGCCGCGGAACACGCGGCCGTCCTCGAGCGCGAGCAGCGCCGGCGGGCGGCGGGTCATCGGGCGGCCCCGACGGCGCCGGCCTCGGCGCCCGGCGTCGCGCCGGCGCGGGTCACCGCGACGGCGGGGTCGAGGAACGTGAGCTCGCCGTCGCACACGGTCGCCCGCACGCGGCCGGTGAGGCGCATGCCGGCGAACGGGGTGCAGCGGCTCTTCGAGCGGAACGCGGCCGGGTCCACCGTCCACTCCGCCTCGGGGTCGATCAGCACCAGGTCGGCCGGATGGCCCGGCTCGATCCGCACCGGCGGCAGGTCGAACACCCGCCGCGGCGCCTCGGTCCACAGCTCGATCGCGCGCGCGAGCGGGATGTGACCCGGGCGCACCAGGCCGGTGAGCGTCAGCGCCAGCGCGGTCTCGAGCCCGACGATCCCGAACGGCGCCATCTCGAACGGCTGGCGCTTGTCGTCCTCGGTGTGCGGGGCGTGGTCGGTGACCAGGCAGTCGACGGTGCCGTCGGCGATCGCCTCGATCGTCGCGAGCCGGTCGGCCTCGGCCCGCAGCGGCGGGTTCATCTTCGCCGCGGTGCCGCGCTCGGCGACCGCCTCGTCCGTGAGCATCCAGTAGTGCGGACAGGTCTCCCCGGTCACCGCGAGCCCGCGCCGCTTCGCGTCGCGCAGCCCGTCGAACGAGGCCGCGCACGAGAGGTGGGCGAGGTGGACGCGGCCGCCGGTGAGCGCGGCCAGCTCGACGTCGCGCCGCACCAGGACGCTCTCCGCCGCCGGCGGGATGCCGCGGATGCCGAGGCGGGTGGCGACGAAGCCCTCGTTCATGTGGCCGTCGCCGCGCAGGGTGGGGTCCTCCTCGTGGCAGACGATCGGCAGCCCGGCGTGGCGCGCGTACTCGAGCGCGTGCCGCATGATCGCCGCCGAGACCACCGGCCGGCCGTCGTCGGAGAGGGCGACCGCCCCCGCCTGGCGGAGCGCGAGCGCCTCGGTGAGCCGCTCGCCCCGCTGCCCGATCGTCACCGCCGCGATGGGATGGACCCGGCAGCGGCCGACCGCGCGGGCGCGCGCGCGCACCCACTCGACCCAGGCGATGTTGTCGATCACCGGCTCGGTGTTGGGCATGCAGGCGACCGCCGTGAAGCCGCCCGCGGCGGCCGCCTGCGTGCCGCTCTCGATCGTCTCGCGCGAGCCCTGCCCGGGCTCGCGCAGGTGGACGTGCAGGTCCACCAGCCCCGGCGCCAGCACCGCGCCCCCGGCGTCGATCACCACCTCCGCCTGCGCCGGCACCGCGCCGAGCTGGACGCCGCGCTCGAACGCCACGTCGAGGGTGGCGCCGGTCCGCCAGTGGCGCGCACCGCGGATCACCGTGACCGGGCTCATGCCGCCTCCCGCGCCAGCGCGCCGGCGCTGCGCCGCAGCACCGCGCAGCGCACCGCCACCCCGTTCGCCACCTGGTCGAGGATCACGGAGCGGTCGCCGTCCGCCACGTCGGGCGCCAGCTCGACGCCGCGGTTCACCGGTCCGGGATGGAGCACGACCGCGTCGGGCCGCATCCGCCGCACCCGCGCCGCGTCGATCCCCCACACCCGGGTGTACTCCGAGAGCGAGGGCAGCAGCCCGGCCTCCATGCGCTCGCGCTGGATGCGCAGCGCCATCACCGCGTCCGCCCCCTCCATCGCCTCGTCCACCGAACCGGCGAGCGCGCAGCCCAGGCGCTCGACCTCGGCCGGCATCAGCGTGGTGGGCCCGGCCAGCGTCACCGCCACCCCGAGCGTGGTGAGCCCGAAGATCGCCGAGCGCGCGACCCGCGAGTGCGCGACGTCGCCGACGATGGCGATGCGGCGGCCGGCGAAGCCGCCGCCCCACGCCTGGCGCAGGGTCATCAGGTCGAGCAGGCCCTGGGTCGGGTGCTCGTGCATGCCGTCGCCGGCGTTGACGACCGCGCTGTCCACCTGGTCGGCGACGTAGGCCGGCGCCCCCGGCGAGCCGTGCCGGACCACGATGACGTCGGCGCCGTTCGCCTCGAAGATGCGCAGCGTGTCGCGCAGCGTCTCGCCCTTGCTGAGCGAGAGCCCGTGGCTCGAGAAGGTCGAGACCGTCGCCCCGAGCCGCTTCGCCGCGATCTGGAACGAGACGCGGGTGCGGGTCGAGTCCTCGAACATCGCGATCACGACCGTGGCGAGGCGCAGCTCGTCGGTCGGCGAGCGGTCGGACTCGAGCCGGGCGAGGTCGCGCTCGGCGTCGTCGAGGATCGCGAGCAGGCCCTCGCGCGGCAGCCCTTCGAGCCCCAGCAGGTGGCGGGGGCGCGCTCGCGACGAAAAAGGCCCCGCGCCGGTGGGCGCCGGGGCAGCGACGGACGGAAGCGTGCTCATGGAAGGCCTCGCTTCGCGACCTCTCCGGGTCGCGTTAAAGGAGACGGGACGTGCGGCCGTGAACTCGGC
>CAZKQE010000294.1:0-3809 GCA_964554725.1 uncultured bacterium | reverse complement strand
GGCCGGAGGTGGACACGCGGGACGCCCGGCGGGGTAGCTCCCCGGGAGGACCGCGAGCGATTGACCCCCTTTCCGGGCCGATGATAAGCTCCGGAGGCCCTTCCAGACCTCGCCGACCCGCGGATGGCCCGTCTGCACAGACTCTCCTTACTCTTTGTCCCTGTGGCACTTGGGATGATCATCGCCGCTCTCCCCGGGCGCGCCCAGGAGGGGCTCGGCAGCCGCTACGCCTTCGCCGACACCACCCTCCTCCGCGACACGCTCGACCTGCGCTTCGATCGGCTGTTCCCGCTCGCGGACAGCCTCGAGATGCCCCCCGACACCCTGCGGGCGCTCTCGGTCCGCTACCTGTGGAGCATCGAGCGGCTGGTGACGCTCGCCGACAGTCTCGGGGTGCCGGTGGACAGCGTCGGGCCGGTGATGATGCGCGAACGGTTCAACCCCCTGGCCGGCGGCGGCGGGCGGCGGACGGAGTTCACCTACAACAGCTCCTACACGGTCGGCCAGACCCAGAGCGTGTGGCGGAACTCGGCCGACTACGGGTTCCGGGCCGGGCCGGTGTTCGTCCAGAACGCGACCACCGTCCAGATGGACCGCTATCGCGCCGGCAGCGGGACCACGCTGCGGCAGACGCGTGCCGCGTCGACCGAGCTGGGCTGGCGTTTCTCGTCCGACCTCTCCCTCGGCGGCCGGGTCAACCTCGAGCGCTACGACAGCCGGGCGCCCTCCTCCCTCAGCGACATCGGCGAGACCAAGAACGAGTACCAGCTCTCGCTCCGCAGCCGGCAGCGGCCGCTGCCGGGGATGTCCTCGACGCTCAACTTCTTCGCCGGACTGCTCGACCTGCAGAACTCGAGCCTCGAGAAGCGCGGGCTCACCGGCAACGTGAACACCCGGATCCGGTTCAGCCCGGGCGCCTGGCTCACCCAGGAGGTGGACGCCACCGCCGACGGCAACCTCTCGCGCACCCGCGTCCCCAGCGCCGTCACGAACTCGAACACGCGCGACTTCTCGCAGAACGTGCGCGGCTCCCTGAGCCTGTTCCAGGCCGCCCCGGTCGGCCTCAAGAGCAACTTCACCTTCCGGCACGTCCAGGTCGAGACGCCGGCCGACAGCAGCTCGATCCGGCGGGTCCTCACCGACCAGGCGGGGATCGACGGCACCGTGCGGCTGCGGATGGACAGCGACCGGTACATCGACTTGACGCAGAAGCTCTCGGTCACCAAGGCGGCGACCGTCATCGGCGCGACCTCGCGCAACACGCGGCGGGACGAGGGGTTCAGCGCGGCCGGGCGCTACCTCCTCGCGGGCTGGGCGTTCAGCGGCACCTTCAACAACACCTTCAGCAACTCCGCCTTCCCGACCCGCTCGGACAGCGGCGGCTACGACGAGTTCCTGCACATCCGGAACCTCGACGGCAGCCTGAGCCGCCAGCTCACGCGTCGCATCACCGCACAGCTCTCGGCGAACATCGCCCTGACCTCCTACCGGTACAGCGTCATCGGCCGCTATCCGACGCTGCCGGTCTCCCGCGACCAGTGGCGGCAGTCGTGGCGCGTGAAGGGCAGCTACGCCGCCTCGCAGCGGTTCAGCACCGGTCTCGCGCTCGAGGTCTCGAAGAACCGCCTGATCAACATCCCGGCGGCCAGCACCGGGACGAACAACGGCATCCGCGCCTACCGTTCCGAGTGGTCGTGGAACTACCGCCTGCTCCCCGGGCTCACGGCGATCCAGGTGAACACGATCAGCGCGGACTATCTCGAGTACCCGTTCTTCCCCGACAACAACCGGCTGACGCTGGACTTCGGCAGCGTCACCACGCTGAACGCGGTCGTGACCCCGCGCCTGACCATCGCGGTCACCCACAACACCCGCGAGACGCCGGCCGGCAACTACTCGCTCTACCCGGACTCGCTCTACTACTTCGAACGCGCGGACGTGAGCCACACCGCCAGCCTGCGGGCGACGATCGCCTACGCCCCATCCCCCGCCATCTCGCTCAACTTCCGGCCCAGCTACTTCGCCTCCGACCGCAGCGGCTCCGTGAACGGCGTCGAGGTCCCCCAGCGCGCGAGCCGCAGCCTCGACTTCTCGGGGGGGGCGAACATCAACTGGCCGGTCGGGCGACGCGGCACGCTGCGCGGCGACATCGCCCGCACCTACCGGGCCGACCGCTCGACCACCTACTCCTCGGGCGTGCCGCAGCCGTCGCCGCGCTCCGAGGTGGACTTCTGGAACGGGAGCCTGCAGCTGTCATGGCAGATCTGACCCCTCCCCGTCGGCCCCGCGTCCGCGCGCGGGCCCTGCTGGCGCTGGCCCTGGTCTGGCTCACGCTCACCGGCGGGGTCTTCAGCGGCTGCCGCGGTCTGTTCACCCCGGCGATCCCCGAGCCGCCGAGCGGGCGGCCGATCGTCGTCGACTACCGCAGCCCCGACGCGACCCTGCGGACCATGGCGCAGGGCATCCAGGCGAAGGGACAGGGGGCGTCGGCATGGCTCGGCGCGTTCGCGGACTCCTCGCGTCCCGAAGACGGTCCCGGGTATCATCAGTTCTTCGACCCGAACGACCTCGCGTTCTTCCAGTCGGCCTGCGGCTGCGAGGCGCCGACCAGCTGGCGGAATTCGCAGGAGCAGGCGTTCTTCCTCGAGTTCATCGGCGTGCGCCCCAGTGACGACTATGCGATCCTGTTCGAGGAGATCGAGCAGGAGCCCGACCCGCCGGCGGAGGACGCGCTGGCCGTCCTCCATCGGCGCTACCGGGTGCTGGCGACCTCGCCGGACGGCAACAGCACCCGCATCATCGCGATCGGCCTCGTGAGCCTCACGGTGTCCAAGATCGCCGCCGACCGCTGGCTCATCACGCGCTGGCAGGACCGCGTGGACCCGGCGGTCGGCGTGAACCCGACCGACCCCGACCAGCTCTCCCTCGGCCGACGACGATTGGAGTCCACCCGATGAACCTCCCGCGCCCCATCCGGCTCCGCGGCCTCGCCGCGGGCGCGCTGCTGGTCGCCGCCGCCGCCCTCTGCGGCTGCTTCAACCCCTTCGCCCCCCGCATCGCCCCGAACCTCGGCAACTCGAAGCCGGCCCCGGTGCCGAGCTCGCCGACCGGGGTGCTGCGGCTCTTCGAGTGGTGCTACAACAACCAGGCGATCGCCGAGTACCGCGAGATCTTCACCGACGACTACCAGTTCCTGTTCAGTCCGCTGGACTCGGCCGGCGCCGACTGGCGCGGAACGCCGTGGACGCGCGAGGACGAGCTCATCAGCGCCACCCAGCTGTTCGTCGGCGGCAGCGCCACCGAGCCCGCGGCCAGCAGCATCCGGCTCTCGCTCGACCGCAACTTCTTCATCTACCCGGATCCGAACTACACGTTCTTCCCGCCGCCGAACAGCACCGTGCCCCGCGACCCGAGCGGACGCTGGCACAAGAACGTGCGGACCACCGTGACGCTGCTGATCGGCACCGACGACGGGAACAGCATCGAGATCACCGGGCACGCCAACTTCTACATGGTGCGCGGCGATTCCGCGGTGATCCCCGAGGAGCTGCGGCTGCGCGGCTTCGGCCCGGACTCCAACCGCTGGTACATCCGGCGCTGGGACGACGAGACGGCGCAGTCCACCGCCGCCGGCCTGGCTGCCGCCCCCGCGCCCGCCGCGGCCGGGGTCGCCGACGGCGTCGCGCCGGCGCGCGTCGCGGGCACGGCGGACGCCCAGCCCATGACCCAGGCGAGCTGGGGGGCGGTCAAGGGCTTCTTCAATCCGCGCGCGGCCGCGGCGGCCGCCGCCCCGGCCGCGCGCGCCGGCC
>CAZKQE010000293.1:0-3833 GCA_964554725.1 uncultured bacterium | reverse complement strand
GGCTTCACCCTGATCGAGCTGATGATCGTGGTCGTGATCATCGGCATCCTGGCCGCGATCGCGATCCCCAACTTCATCGCCATGCAGGACCGGGCGAAGGAGGGGAGCACGAAGGCGAACATGCACACCTTCCAGCTCTCGGCCGAGGACTACGGCGTGCAGAACGACGGCGCCTACGCGGCCACCGCGGCCGAGATCGCGGCGCTGCTGCCGGGTCAGCCGGCGGGTTCGAGCTTCAAGAACCCGTTCAACAAGACCACCGGCTCGGGCAACGCGTGGGTGGACCAGGCGACCTGGACCGCGACGCTGGCGACCGGTTCGACGACCCGCGGGATCACCGCCTACGGCGACTCGGCCAACCTGAAGTACCAGGTGGCGGGCCGGGGCAAGAGCGCGGACCTGGCCCTGGTGCTCTCGAGCGGTCAGTAGTCCGACGGCGGAACGACGTACGGCGAGGGCGGGGGGCGACCCCCGCCCTCGTTCCGTTGCGGTCGCTCAGCCCGCCGCGGGACGGCGGCGGTGCCGGATCAGCTCGGTGACCACCGGGATGACGGACACGACGATGATGACAAGGATGACGAGCGAGAAGTTGTCCCGCACCACCGGGATGTTGCCGAAGAAGTAGCCCGCCAGCACGAACACCGCGACCCACACGATGGCGCCGAGCACGTTGTAGGCGAGGAACTTCGGGTAGGTCATGCGTCCGATCCCCGCCACGAACGGCGCGAACGTCCGCAGGATCGGCAGGAAGCGCGCCAGCACGATGGTCTTGCCGCCGTACTTCTCGTAGAACTGGTGCGCCCGATGGAGGTGCGCCGGGTCGAAGAGGCGGCTGTCCTTCTTCTGGAAGACCGCCGGTCCCACCCGCGCGCCGATCCAGTAGTTCACCGAGTCGCCGAGGATGCCGGCCACGGTGAGCAGCAGCATCGAGGTCGTGAGGTCGAGCGATCCGCGCGCCGCGAAGGCCCCGACCGCGAACAGCAGCGAGTAGCCCGGCTGGAAGGGTGTGACGACCAGGCCGGTCTCGCAGAAGACGATCGTGAACAGCACCAGGTAGGTCCAGGTCCCGTACTGGGTGATGATCTGGTCCAGGTGGTGGTCGATGTGGATGACGAAGTCCACCATGCCGGTGATGAGTTCCACGGGGGGTCCTCGGGGTGGGGGCGGCCGGGTCGCGGAGGGAGGTCCGCGGGTCGGTCCCCGATGATATCCCGCGCGGGGCGGGAGCGGCCAGTCGCGCGGGCGCCGCCCGCCCCGACCGCCCGCGACGGCCGTGCGGGATGCACGGGCCCGCCGGCCCGCGATGCCCCTTGCGGCGGCCGCGGGCGCGTGCCACCGTGCGCGGGTCGGCCGCGCCCGCTCCGGGCGCGGCCCGTACCGGCCGCCGCCGGACCGGGGCTCCCAGTGCGGGGCGTCCATGGTCGCGACCTGTTGTGCGCTGCTCCCGCTCGTGACGCTCGCCGCGCCCGTCGACTCCTCGGCGGGCGCCGTTCCGGCGATGGCGGCGCCGCACCCCGCGGTCGCCCCGGCCGCTGCGGACTCGGCCCCGGGTCCGCCCCGCGTGGTGCGCGAGTTCCCGGCGGTCGAGGTGCGCGCCCTGCTGCTCGACGCCCGCGCCTCGCGGACCGTGCGCGCGATCCACCCGGCGACCCTGCGGAGCTATCCGGTGGACGGGCTCGCCGGCCTCATCGCCCTCCAGCCGGGCGTCGTGCTCCACGGCGACGAGCTGCACGTGCGCGGCGGACGGGCGGGCGAGACGCTGTCCCTGCTCGACGGCGTCACCCTGAACGAGCCGCTGCGCGGCCGGCCGCTCGAGGTCCCGCTGCTCGCGCTGCGCGGCGCCGAGGTCGTGAGCGGGGCGCCCGAGTCGCGCCACGCCGGCTCGCTCGCCGGCGCGATCGACCTGCAGCCGCTCGAGCCCGGCCCGCGGCCCTCGGGCGAGTGGCGCTGGCAGAGCGACGGCGGCCTCGACACCCGCTTCGACCGCGTGAGCGCCCGCCTCAGCGCGCCGCTCGGGCTCGGCGGCCTCGGCGTGGTCGCCGCCGGCGACGCCCGGCTCGACGACACCGCGATGCCGGCGCTGCGCTCCGCGGGCCGCCGGCGGGTCGCCGGCGTGCGGTTCGGCTGGCGGGCCGAGAACCGTCTGCTCGGCTCGCTGCGGCTGGCGCCGGTCTCGGGGCCGCGGCGCTTCGCCGCCCACCTGCTCGCGGCCCGCACGGTGCGGCGCCCCTACGACCCGGCCTGGACGCTCGACGGCTGGACCGGCTTCGACGGCTTCGGGCTCCCCGCGTTCAGCCCCGACCCGCTCCCCGGCTACCAGCGCTACCGCGCCGCGGACCATCTGGGGATGAGCGACGAGCGGCGCCTCGCCGCGCTGCTCACCGCCGCCGGCACGCGCGGGTCCGGGCGCGGCACCCTCACGCTCGGCTGGCTCCGCACCCGCGCGGCGAGCGGGGTGGGCGCGGGGTGGACGATCCCCGGGGCGCCCCGTCCCGCCGACTTCGACAGCGACGCCTCGGGCGACGCGTTCCACGTCATCGGCGGCGACGACCCGCTCTTCCGCGTGAGCGGGAGCGACGTGCTCTCGCTGCGCGGCGACGCCGAGTGGACGACGCGCCGCGGCGTGGCGCTGCGCGCCGGGCTCGGCGCCTCCCGCGAGGAGGTGTGGCTCGACGAGCTCGACGCGACGCTGCTCTACGTCGCCGGCGCGCCGATCGACTCGGTGCGCAGCTTCCGCGCCCGCGCCCCGGGCGGCTTCGCCTACGCGCAGGCGCGCTGGACCGCGGGCGAGATGGTGCTGAACGCCGGCCTGCGGGCGGAGCTCTTCACCCCGGGCGCCGAGGGCGCCCGCCAGACCCTGCCCGGCAGCGCCGCCGCCCGGGTCTCGCTGCTGCCGCGCTTCGGCCTCGCCTTCCCGGTGTCCCCTCGCGACGTGGTGTCGGTGTCCTACACGCGTGTGAGCCAGCCGCCGGCGCGCGACCTGCTCTACGACCGGCGCCGGGCGATCACGAACCGCCAGCCGCTCGGCAACCCGGCGCTCCCGCCGGCGCGGATGATCTCGTGGGAGGGGGCGCTCCTCCATCTCTTCGGCCCGGCGTGGTCGCTCCAGTCCTCGTTCTTCTACCGCGACCTCGCCCGTCAGGCGGGGGCGCGCGACTACCGCACACCGGGCGGCGCGGTCGTGGACCTGCGCTACACGGACGAGGACCAGGCCTCGGCCGCCGGGATCGAGCTGGCGCTCGCGCGCGACGGCGGCGAGCGCGGACGCCTCGAGGCGCACTACACGCTCCTGCACGCCTGGGGGTTCGAGTCGCGTCCCGAGGGCGACCCCTACGGGCCGGTCCGCGAGCCCGGCACCGCGCCGATCGCCGAGCGGCCGCTCTCCTGGGACCGTCGCCACACGCTCGCCGTGACCGGGTTCTGGCGCTGGCGCGAGCGGGTGCGCATCGCCTGGTCGAGCCGGGTCGAGTCCCCGCTGCCGTGGACGCCGAAGCCGCGCCGGCAGCCGCCGCCCGACGTGACCGCCGTCCACAGCCGCCGCTTCGGCTGGACCGCCACCAGCGACGTCGGCGCCAGCTGGTCGCCGCCCTACGCGCTCGGGCTCGTGTTCGGGCTCGAGGTGCGCAACCTGTTCGACGACCGCGGCGCGCTGGCGGCGACCGTGGACGGCTATCCGAACCCGCTCATCAACACGGTGTTCGACGACTACGGCGCCCACCGCACCGAGACCGGGCTCGGCGGCGGCGCCTACTGGACGAACGCCGGCGGCGGCCGCTGGGTGCCGGTGAACGACCCGCGGCTCGCCCGCGCGCCGCGCACCGTGCGCGCGAGCG
>CAZKQE010000292.1:0-3848 GCA_964554725.1 uncultured bacterium | reverse complement strand
CCCGCCCCTCGTCCACCTGGCCGTTGTCGAAGGCCGGCGCACCGATCAACAGGTCGGCGTACCCGTCCCCGTTGACGTCCCCCGCGCCCGCGACCACGCTGCCGAACAGGGCGCCCGTCTGGTTGCTCTCGGCGGTCCAAGCCGGGCTGAGGCTCGGCGCGCCCCCGGAGCCGTAGTACAGGAACGCGCGGCCCTCGGTCGCCTGGCCGTTGGCGAACAGCGGCGCGCCGACCACGAAGTCATCGAAGCCGTCGAGGTTGACGTCCCCGGCGCCCGCGACCGACCTGCCGTACTCGGCGTTGGTCTGGTTGCCGCCGAAGACGCCCCAGTCGGCCGCCGCGGAGAGACCGGTGGGCGAGCCCAGGTGGATCGCCGCGCCATGGAAGGTGGTCGGATTCGCGAGGCCGACGATCACGTCGTCGAAACCGTCGCCGTTGACGTCCCCCGCGCCCGCGACCCGGCGGATGAAGCCGGACGCCAGCTCGACGTTCGCCGTCGGCGACAGCCCGGCGGCCGAGCCGTGGTAGACCCACGCGCCGTAGATGGGGCTGCCGAAGGGCGCGCCATCGCGGGCGACCACCACGTCCGCGTAGCCGTCCCCGTTCACGTCCCCCGCTCCCGCGACGATGATGCCGAATCCGCGCTCGCCGGTCGCGGTCCAGGCCACCGAGTCCACGATGCCGGTGGCCGAGCCATGGTAGACCCAGACCTGTCCGCCGGCGGCGTCGTACGCGCGCCCGATGATGACGTCGTCGTAGCCGTCCCCGTTCACGTCGCCCGCGGCGGCGACGGTGTGGCCGAAGCCCTGATTCGCGGCGGTGCCGCCGGCGGTCCAGGCCGGGACCGTGGGAAGCCCGCCGGGCGAACCGTGGAAGACGAAGACCCGTCCCTGCCCGCCGGGGTTCGAGTACGACGGCGCACCGACGACGACGTCGGCGTAGCCGTCCCCGTTCACGTCGCCGGCTCGCGCGACCGAACGACCGTACAGGGCGAGGACCCGATTGCCCTCGGTGATCCACGACGGGGTGAGCGAGGCGCTCACGATGTGAGCGGAGGATGCGGTCGCGAGCGCGACGACCACGGCGACCACGGCCCCTTGCAGCGCGGGCGGGCGAGTACGCATGGCTTCCACCTCCCGGGAACTTCGAGCCTACTCCCCGGGGAACGGGGATTCAATCCCCCTCCGAACCCCCCCTATGGGAGCGCTCCGTCCGCCCCGCCTGCCGCCGGCGACCGTCTGGGATATCATCCTGGCCATGTCCGCCGCCCGCAGGAGGCCCCGCATCGCCCCCGGCGCCAACGCTTTGGCGCTGGCGATCACGGTCGCAACCGCCGCGCTCGCCGCCGGACCGGCCGCGGCGGGCGCCGGAGCCGGGCTCGTCGAAGGCCGGCGGGTCGGGGCGATCCCTCCCGATGGCTACTGGGCCGAGCTGGCGCCTCCGCTGCGGACCGAACATGCGACGGTGCTGGACCCGGTGCGCCGAAGCCTGATCGTGATCGGAGGCTTCGACGGCGCGCTCCGGGACGACCTATGGACGCTGTCGCTCGACGGGACGCCGACCTGGACCCGCCTCGAGGTCGCGGGCCCGCGGCCGGCGGCGCGCATGGGTCACACGGCGGTCTACGATCCGGTGGGCGACCGGGTGCTCGTGTTCGGCGGGCGATCCGCGATCCCCTACTCCGACGTGTGGCTCGATGACGTGTGGGAGCTTTCACTGACCGGGACCCCGGTCTGGAATCTGCTCGACCCCCAGAGCGGACGGCCGCCGATGCGCTCGGACCACAGTGCGATCTATGACCCGACCCGCCGCCGCATGGTCGTGTTCGGAGGGTTCGGGATCCCCCCTGGGGCTCCCGGGGAGGAGCATCAGGACACCTGGGCGTTCGAGCTCGAGGGCCCGCCCCGCTGGACCCCGTTGACCACGACCCCGACCCCCACGCGCTCATCGCACGTGGCGGTCTACGACGCGGCGGGCGATCGCATGGTGATCCACGGCGGCACCCAGGGAGCGATCGTCAGCTCCGCGACCTGGGCGCTCTCGTTCGCCACCGGCGAGTGGCAGGAGCTGCTCCCGGCGGGTCTTCCCGCGCCGGACCGATTGGGACACGGGGCGACCTTCGACCCCATCCGGCGCCGCCTCGTCTTCTTCGCAGGTGTCCGCTTCGCGGATGGGGAGTTCTTCCTCGAGAACGATGTGTGGGCGCTCGAGCTCGCCGGATCCCCCGCCTGGGCGAGGATCGAACCGCTGGGAACACGTCCTTCGCCGCGCAGCGGTCACGCGCTGGCCTACGACCCGGCGACCGACCGCATCGTGGCCGCATGCGGCTGGGACGGTCAGGCGCGAGGGGACGTGTGGACGCTCGCACTCCCGGAGCCCCGATCGTGGACGCCGCTTCGCGTTCAGGAACCGGGTCCCCTGCCGCGCGAGGGAGCGGTGGCGGTCCACGATCCGCCCCGGAACCAGATCCTCCTCTACGGCGGCCGCATCGGCTCGGAATTCGTGAGCGACTGCTGGGCGCTCTCGCTCGGCGCCCGGCCCGAGTGGCGACGGATCGCGGCCGCGCATCCGCCCCCCGGTCGGGCGGGTGCGACGCTGACCTACGACCCCCCGCGCGACCGCTTCATCCTGCACGGCGGCATCCGCTGGGGTCCGTCCCACGACGATCTCTGGCAGCTCACGCTCACGCCCACCCCCGCCTGGTCCCGGCTCGGCGCCACCGGTGCGTCGCCGGGGCCTCGCGGCGAACACTCGGCCGTCTACGATCCGGTCGGGGATCGTCTCCTCGTGTTCGGCGGCGTGGACACGTTGCGCAATCGGAACGACACCTGGGCCCTGGCGCTGGCGGACACGCCGCGCTGGTCCGCGCTCGCGCCGGTCGGCGAGCCGCCCGCGCCGCGGAGCGAGCACTCGGCGGTCTATGACCCGGCCGGTCACCGGATGGTCGTCTTCGGCGGGTTCTTCCCGTACCAGAACGACGTCTGGGAGCTGGCGCTGGGCCCGACTCCGGAGTGGAAGTGGCTCGCCCCGCTCGGCTCCCCACCCGCGGCGCGCCGCGGACATACCGCCGTCTACGATCCGGGCGGGCGCCGCATGCTGGTGTTCGGCGGACGGGCCTTGTTGATGCCGGTCGGTGTCGAGGACCACCACGAGCTGTGGGAGCTGACGCTCGACGCCGCTCCGGCCTGGCGGCTGCTGGCGCCCGAAGGGCCACCCCCGCTGGGCCGCATGTTGCATGCGGCCGAGCTCGATCCGCGCGGGCGGCGGATGATCGTGGTCGGGGGCGAGCACAGCGAGCCCTTCGCGTTCCCCGCCCCCACCTGGCAGGTCGTCCTCGGCCCCGCCGCGCCCGTCTTCGGCGGAGCCTCGGTCGCCTGGGACCGGGTGCGCGTCACATGGCAGAGCCAGGGCGGGCCGGGCGAGGAGGTCGCGCTCCACCGCCGGGCCGGGGCCGCCTGGCCCGAGATCGCCCGCAAGGTCGCCGACGGCGAGGGGACCGTCACCTTCGAGGATGCGGACGTCGTCCCGGGCGCGCGCTACGAGTACCGGGCGGAGCAGAACGGCCTCGCGAGCGAGCCCTGGACGGTCGTGATCCCCTACCCGCGGCTGAGGATCTCCGGCTCCCGGCCCAGTCCGGCCCGCGACGCCTGGGTGATCGCCTATTCGCTCGTGAGCGACCGCCCCGCCCGGCTCGAGATCTTCGACCTGCGCGGGAGGAGGGTGTTCGACGCCGCGATCGCGGATCCGCGGCCCGGCGAGGGCACGATGGATCCGGGGCCCGCCCGCGCGCTCGCCGCGGGCGTCTACCTCGCCCGCATCACGCAGGACGGCCGCACCGCGAGCGCCAGG
>CAZKQE010000291.1:0-3868 GCA_964554725.1 uncultured bacterium | reverse complement strand
CTCAGGCCAGCCCCCAGCGGTCCAGCTCGTCCTCGTCGAGGCCCAGCAGGTGGCCGACCTCGTGCTGGACCGTGATGCGGATCTCGCGCGCCAGCTCCTCGCGGTCGCCGCAGGCGCGCAGCAGGTTGCGCCGGAACAGGTAGATCGCCCCCGGGGCGCCGGGCAGGTCGGAGTGGCTGCGCTCGCGCAGGTGGCGGCCGACGAACAGGCCCAGCACGTCGGGCGAGATCGGGGGCGACTCGGCGGTCAGCAGTGTCACGTCGGGCACCGGTTCGACCACCACCGGCAGCTCCTCGAGGTGCTTGCGCACCTCGGCCGGCAGCTCGCGCAGGCTCGACTCGACCAGGGCGTCGAACTCGTCGTCGGGGATCGCGTCGAGCGGCGGGAACCGCTCGGGGTCGATCTCGAACGCGAGCCGGGCGTGCGACTCGGCCCCGGCCGTGTCCCCCAGCAGGTCGAGCGTCTTCGCCAGCAGCGCGTGGGACTCCGCCGAGTCCGGGGTGATCGCGATCGCCCGGCCGGCGTCGTCGCGGGCGGCCGTCAGCTGGACCAGCTCGTAGTGGGCGGCGGCCCGCAGGTGGAAGAACAGCGCCGGGTCCGCGGAGCGCTCGGCCCCCGCCAGCACGGACAGCGCGCGCGCCGCCTCGCCCTCCTCGAGCGACACCGCCGCGTCCACGACCTTGAGGTCGGGGTGACCCGGACGGCGGCCCTGCAGCGCGTCGAGCGTAGCGCGGGCGGCGTCCGGACGCCCGTCGTCGAGCAGGTCCCAGACCCGTTCGACCTCGTCCCACTCCGTCTCGTCGAGCGTCTCGTAGGCCATCGCGGCGTCCTCCCGGGCCCCGCAGACTAGCGCGGAACGCACGGCGACGCACGCGCGGACTCTGCTAGAGTCCGGGCCGTCCTCGCCCCCATCCTCGGAGGGACCCCATGACCCAGACCCAGACGCTGAAGAAGCTGCAGCGCGCGCAATGGCGGACGCTCCATCGGCACCTGCGACGGGCCTATCAGGAGGGGTTCGAGGCCGGGCTCTCGCGCGCGCACGGCCAGGGACGCCGCGGCCGCACGATCCGCGGCGACGCCACGGTGAACGGACTCGTGCGTCTCATCGAGCGCCACTTCGGGCTCGGGCGCTACGGGTTCGAAGTGCGGGTGGTCCACGCCTCCTCGGGCAAGCGCGTCCCCGGCACCCACCTGCTGCGCCGCTACCGGGTGGAGGAGGACGGCTCGTAGCCGTCGCCGGCACGCGTCCCGACGAAGCCGGGACCCACCGCGGAAGGGCCGTGGCGGCGGGCCCGCGCGTGGGCTAGACTGCGCGCGCTCACCGCCCGCTCCCCGCTCCCGGAGGCTCCCATGCCGCGCCCGCTCCCGCCCGCCCTGCTGGCACTCGCCATCGCCGTCACGGCCGTCCCGGCGCCGCCGGCCGCCCGCGCGGCCGACGCGCCCACCTACCGGACGCCGCCGTCCGTCGTCGCCGACATCCTCGCCGCCCCGCGGGTGCCGCGCGGCACGCCCAGCGTCTCGCCCGACGGGGCGCGGATGCTGCTGGGCGACCAGCCGACGCTGATCCCGATCGCCACGCTGGCGGAGCCGGTCGAGAAGCTGGCCGGCCTCGAGATCCTCCCCGGCCTGCGCTGCAGCCGCCAGCAGCTGAAGAGCGCGAGCGGCGGCTACGCGATCGTCCCGGTCGCCGGCGGCGCGAAGGTGCGCGCGCAGCTCCCGGCCGGCGCGCGGGTCGGCGCCAGCGCGTGGTCCAACTCGGGGACGCGGCTTGCGACCGTGGTGTACGCGCCGGGCGGCGCCGAGCTGTGGGTGGTCGAGGCGGCGACCGGTGCCGCCCGCCGGCTCGAGGGGGTGCGGCTCAACACGGTGATCCCCAGCACCCCCGCGTGGTCGAACGACGACCGCTTCCTGTGGTGCGCGCTGGTCCCGGCCGGGCAGCCGGCGCTCCCCGCCGCGGATCGCGTCCCGACCGGACCCCAGGTGCGGGTCGGGGCGGGGCGGCCGACGCCGCAGCGCACGGCGCGCGAGGTGCTGCGCACCGCCGACGACCAGGCCCGGCTGGCGTGGTACGTCCGCGCCCAGCTGGCACGGGTGCCGGTCGACGGCGGGGCCGCGCAGCCGGTGGGCGCGCCGGCGCTGCTCGGCGGCTGGACGATCTCGCCCGACGAGCGGCACGTGGTCGTGGAGCGGCTCACCGAGCCGGTCCCGATCGGGTTCCCGGTCTACCTGTTCCCGCGCGCGGTCGAGCTGTGGGACGCCGACGGACGGATGGTGGCGAAGCTCGGCGACGTGCCGCTGAACGACCGCAGCGCGGTGTCGAGCGTCGCGCTGCCGGGACCGCGCGAGCCGCTGTGGGCGCCGGACGGCGCCGCCGTCTTCTTCTTCTCGTGGCAGGACACGCCCGGTGCCGACCCGCTCGCGGCGATCAAGGACCCGAAGCTCCCGCAGCCCGGCACCGACCGGCTGATGCGGCTCGACGCGCCGTTCACCGGCGCGCCGCGCGAGGTGTGCGCGAGCGACTTCCAGTTCTCGGGCATGTGGTGGACCACCGCGGGGGGGCGGCTGCTGTTCCACGAGGAGTATCAGCCGCGGCGGCGCATGCGCACCGGCTGGATCGACCCGGCCGCCGCCCGGCCGGAGCGCGTGGTGCGCGTGGACCGCTCGACCGAGGGCGTCCACGACCATCCCGGCCGCCCGCTGCTCAAGCGCATGGGGCACCAGGCGCGGGCGTGGACCACCGCCGACGGCGCCGGGCTCTACCTGAGCGGCGACGGGTTCCGCGCCGACGGCCAGCGCCCCTTCCTCGACCGCATGGACCTGGCGACCGGGGCGACCACGCGCCTGTTCGAGAGCGCGCCGACCCACCTCGAGCAGGTCATGGTGCTGCTCGCCGCGGACGGCCGGCGCTTCATCACGTTGCGCCAGTCGAACCGCGAGGCGCCGAACTACGTCCTCCGCCGCGCCGGCGAGAAGCTCGGCCGCACGCTGAGCGACTTCACCGACCCGGCTCCGGCGCTCACCGCCTCGCAGCGGTTCCAGTTCAAGTTCATGCGGCCCGACTCGGTCGAGCTGAACGCCGAGGCGGTGCTGCCCGCCGACTGGAAGCCGGGCACCCGGCTGCCGACCGTGTTCTGGGTCTATCCCACGGACTACCGTTCGGCCGCCGCCGCCTCGCAGAACCGGCGCTCGCCGAACCGCTTCCCCTCGCAGAGCGCGCTCAACCCGGAGGTGCTCGTCACCCAGGGCTACGCGGTGGTCTACGCCGACATCGCCGTGGTGGGCACCAACGACCGCTACGTGACCGAGATCGGGCTGAGCGCGAAGGCGGCGATCGACGAGTGCGCGCGGCGCGGGTTCACCGACCCCGACCGGGTCGGCGTCGGCGGGCACTCCTACGGGGCGTTCTCGACCGCGAACCTGCTCGCCCACACCGACCTGTTCCAGGCCGGCTCGGCGAGCGACGGCGCCTACAACCGCACCCTCACGCCGTTCACGTTCCAGGCCGAGGAGCGGACGCTGTGGGAGGCGCGCGAGACCTACCTCCAGATGTCCCCGTTCGTGCACGCGGAGCGGATCCGGGAGCCGCTGCTGCTGCTCCACAACCTCGACGACACGAACGTCGGCACCCACCCCATGCAGTCCCAGCGCATGTTCGAGGCGCTGAACGGTCTCGGCCGCACGGTGACCCTGGTCGAGTACCCGTACGAGGACCACGGGCCGGCCAGCCGGGAGACGGTGCTCGACTACTGGGCACGGGTGATCGAGTGGTTCGACCGCCACGTGAAGCGGGCCCCGGGCGGCCGCGCCGCGGTGCCGGCCGGGGCGGGAGGGAAGTAGGGCCGCCGGGCGGCCCCGGCGGCGGCGGCGC
>CAZKQE010000290.1:0-3875 GCA_964554725.1 uncultured bacterium | reverse complement strand
GCGGTCGAGGGGCTCTACGCCTGCCCGACCGTGGTGAACAACGTCGAGACGCTGATGAACGTGCCGCACATCCTGCGGCACGGCGCGGCCTGGTTCCGGCAGTGGGGCACCGAGAAGAGCCCGGGCACCAAGATCCTCTCGGTCTCCGGGCCGGTGAAGCGCCCCGGCAACTACGAGGTGCCGATGGGCCTGCCGCTCTCGACGCTGCTGAACGAGCACTGCGGCGGGATGCGCGACGGGATGAAGGTCAAGGCGGTGATCCCGGGCGGCTCCTCGGTCCCGCTGCTCCCGGCCTCGATGCTCGACACCGGGCTCGACTTCGAGTCCATGGTCGCGGCCGGGACCTTGCTCGGCTCGGGCGGCGTCATCGTCATCGACGAGGGCACCTGCATCGTCGACGCGCTGTGGAACATCACGCGCTTCTACGAGCACGAGTCGTGCGGCAAGTGCACGCCGTGCCGCGAGGGCACCTACTGGATGAGCGAGGTGTTCGAGCGCCTCGAGAGCGGCCACGGGCGGGAGAAGGACATCGACCTGCTGTGGGACGTCTCGGACAACATCCTCGGCAAGTCGTTCTGCGCCCTGGGCGACGCCGCGGCGATGCCGGTGATGGGTGCGATCAAGCACTTCCGCGCCGAGTTCGAGCACCACGTGACCCATCGCGCCTGCCTCGTCAACCGGCGGCGTGCCGCGACCCGCGAGCCGGTGCCGGCATGAGCGCGACCTGCCGCGTCACGGTGAACGGCCGCACCGTCGAGGTGCCGGCGGGCACGCTGGTCACCGAAGCGGCCCGTGTGGCCGAGACCCACGTGCCCATCTTCTGCTCGCACGACAAGCTGCCGCCGCTGGGCGCCTGCCGGATCTGCGTGGTGGAGGTCGGCCTGCCGAAGCTGGGTCCCGACCGCAAGCCGGTGACGGGCCCCGACGGCGCCCCCGAGATCGCCTGGATGCCCAAGGTGCAGACGGGCTGCACGACCACGGTCGCCGACGGCATGCACGTGCGCACCGAGTCCGAGGTCGCCGTGAAGGCGCGCAAGGGCGTCATGGAGTTCCTGCTGGTCAACCACCCGCTCGACTGTCCGGTGTGCGACGAGGGCGGCGAGTGCCAGCTCCAGGACCTGGCGTTCGCCTTCGGCCACGACTTCTCGCGCATGGACGAGGCGAAGCGGACATTCGACTCCGAGGACCTCGGTCCGGTGGTGAAGAAGGAGGCGAACCGCTGCATCGTCTGCATGCGCTGCGTCCGCTACTGCGACGAGGTGATGGGGGACGACGCGCTCACCGCGCACCAGCGGGGGGTGTGGACCGAGATCTCCTCGTTCAACCGTCAGCCGCTCGAGTGCGAGCAGTGCGGCAACTGCGTCGAGGTGTGCCCGGTCGGCGCCCTCACCGCGCTGCCCTACCGCTTCAAGGCCCGCCCCTGGGACCTGCGCCAGCACGTGACGGTGTGCCCGTGGTGCTCGAACGGCTGCTCCGTGCGGCTCGGGGTGCGCGGCAACGAGGTCCTGCGCGCGCGCGGCTCCGAGTTCCGCGGCATCAACCGCGAGTACCTGTGCGTGCGCGGGCGCTTCGGCTACGAGTTCGTGAACAGCGGCGAGCGTCTCACCGCCCCGCTCCTGCGGCTCGGTTCCTCGCTCTCGCCCGCGAACCACGACGAGGCGGTGGCGTTCGCCGCCGCCCGTCTGAAGCAGATCGCCGCCGTCCACGGCCCCGCATCGGTGGCGTTCCTGGGCGGCGAGAAGCTCAACGTCGAGGAGGCGTACCTCTTCCAGAAGCTGGCACGCGCCGTGATCGGCACGCCCCACGTGGACGCGCGCACCCGGTTCACGACCCGGGTGCCGGGTGCGGCACTCCTCAAGGCGACCGGGGGCGGCCGGCCGCTCATCTCCTTCGCCGAACTCCACCGCGCGGAGGAGGTGCTGGTCCTCGGGGACGACCTGCAGGGCGAGTCCCCCTTCGCCCAGGCCGAGCTGATCCGCGGCCAGCATCAGCAGAAGCTCCACCTCACGGTCGCCCATCCGCGCCGGGTCAAGCTGGCGCGCACCAAGTTCGGCGGCGACTGGCTGGCCCTGCGGCCCGGGAGCGAGCTGGCCCTGCTCGACGGCCTGACGCGCGCCGCGCTCGACGCGGGCGACCCGACCGGGCTGCCCGCGGAGGTCGCGGCCGGGCTCGCGGCGCTCCGGCAGGCGCTCGCCGGCGCGACCCCCGCGGCGACCGAGCAGGCGACCGGCGTGCCGGCGGCGGCGGTCATCTCGGCCGCCACGCGCCTGCGCGCCGCCGCGCGCAAGGCGATCCTGTTCGGCCGCGCCTACGCCGAGCACCCGCAGGCGCCGGCGCTGCTCCAGGCGGTCGAGAACCTCGGCTGGGTGTGCGGCGCCCTCACCGGCGATCGCTCCGCCGTGATGTACCTGGGCCCGCACAGCGACTCGCAGGGGGCCCTCGACATGGGTCTCACGCCCGACCGGCTGCCGGGCTACGCGGCGCTCGACGATGCCGCGGCGCGCGCGCCGTTCGAGCAGGCCTGGGGCGCCGCGCTCGACCTCGGGGCGGGGATGAGCGCTCCCGAGATCCTCGCCGCCGCCGCCGACGGGCGCGTGAAGGCGCTGTGGATCGTGGGCGACGAGTGGCTGCGCAGCGCCCCCGATCGCGCGCTCGCCGAACGCGCCCTCGAGCGCGCCGAGCTCGTCATCGTCCACGAGCTGTTCCTGACCGAGACCGCCCGCCGCGCCCACGTCGTCTTTCCGGCCAGTGCGTTCGCCGAGAAGGAGGGCGTGATCGTCAACTGCGAGCGCCGGCTCCAGAAGTCCGTGCGCGCGCTCGCCTGGCGCAAGGGCTGCAAGCCCGACTGGGAGATCCTCCAGTCGGTGGCGCAGGCGCTCGGGGCCGGCTGGTCGTACCGGGGCGCCGAGGATGTCTTCCGCGAGATCGGAAGGCTCGTGCCCGGGTATCGCGGGATGAGCTGGGCGACCCTCCTGCCGCTCGGTCCCCAGTGGGCCTCGGACGGCGCGCCCGCGGTCGCCGGCTCGCTCGCGCCGGCGCGCCCCCCGGCGGGCGCCGCCGCGAACGGCGACGGGCTGTGGCTGCTCTCGGGCGGCACCCTCTTCCTCCAGGGCAGCCTCGCGCACCGCGGCGCGCTGCTGCCGAAGCTGGCCAAGTCGGCGCGCGCGTTCCTCCACCCCGACGAGGCGCAGCGCCTGGGGCTCGCCGACGGCGACGCGGTCGAGCTCACCGGGCCCGCCGGGAGCATCCGCGTGCCCGCCGCCGCCGACGCGTCGGTCCCGGCGGGCAGCGTGTTCGTGCCCTACGCGTACGCCGAGGTCGAGCTGAACCGGCTGGGCGCCCCCACGGGCGCGGGGCTGCGCGTACGCGCCGCGCGCGCCACGGCCCCCGAGCCCGTCGGCGGGCGGGGCTGAACGCGTGGACGCGATGGCCGCGCTCTGGAACCACCCGGACTTCCAGCTCGTCTTCTGGGCGCTCGTCAAGATCCTCGTCATCCTGCACGCGATGCTGGGGCTCGTCTCCTACATGATCTACGCCGAGCGCAAGATCGCCGGGCACATGCAGGCGCGCGTCGGCCCCAACCGGGTCGGTCCGCTGGGCCTGTTCCAGCCGGCGGCCGACGTGCTCAAGCTGTTCTTCAAGGAGGAGTTCGTCCCCGACGGGGCCAACAAGGTCATCTTCCACATCGCCCCGATGCTCGCCGTCATTCCCGCGCTGGTGACGTTCGCGATCGTCCCCTTCGGTCCCCAGGAGGCGCTGCGGGTGACCGACATCAACGTCGCCCTGCTGCTGTTCCTGGCGATGTCGAGCCTGGGCGTCTACGCGATCACCCTCGGCGGCTGGTCGTCGAATAACAAGTACGCGCTGCTCGGGGG
>CAZKQE010000289.1:0-3891 GCA_964554725.1 uncultured bacterium | reverse complement strand
GCGTTCATGGGCTCGATGGAGCGGAAGCCCGCCGTCTGAGGGCCGACGCCGGGACGTCGGGCGGACGATGCGGGTGCTGGTGAGCGGTGCCGGCGGCCTGGTGGGCGGGGCGCTGGTGCCCGCCCTCCTGCGGGCCGGCCACGTCGTCCGCCGGCTGGTGCGCAGCCGCCCGCGCGATGCGGGCGAGTACCGCTGGGACCCGGCGACCGGCACGATGGACCCGGCGGCGGTCGCCGGGGCGGACGCCGTCGTCCACCTCGCCGGCGCCGGCATCGCCGACGGCCGCTGGACCGCCGCGCGACGGGAGCTCATCCTCGAGAGCCGCCGCGCGGGCACGCGGATGATCGCCGGGGCCATCCTCCGCGCCACGCCGCCCCCGCGGGTGCTGGTCTGCGCCTCGGCGATCGGGTTCTACGGCGACCGCGGGCAGGAGGTGCTGACCGAGTCGAGCCCGCCCGGGGGCGGGTTCCTCGCCGAGGTGGTCCGCGTCTGGGAGGACGAGGCCCGGGCCGCCGCCGCGGCCGGGACCCGGGTCGTGCACCTGCGCTCGGGTCTGGTCCTCTCGCGCCGGGGCGGGGCGCTGCCGCGCATGGCGCTGCCGTTCCGGCTCGGGGCGGGGGGGCCGGTGGGCGACGGGCGCCAGTGGGTGAGCTGGATCACCCTGGCCGACCTGATCCGGGTGGTCGAGCACGCGCTGGACCGTGCCGACCTGCGTGGCCCGGTCAACGCCGTCTCCCCCGGGACGCTCCCCCAGCGCGAGTTCGCCCGCGCCCTCGGCCGGGAGCTGGGTCGGCCCTGCTGGCTGCCGCTGCCGGCCTGGGCGGTGCGGGTCCTGCTGGGCGAGATGGGGCGGGAGCTGCTGCTCTTCTCCCAGCGGGTGATGCCCGGCGCCCTGACCGCCGGCGGGTTCGCCTTCGGCGCGCCCGGGATCGCCGACGGGCTCCGGCAGGTCCTCCGCTCCGACCCTTCCACCGATTAGGCTGGGTAAACTTCGGATCGCCTCCGGCGTCGCTGGAATCCGCATCCGGCGCGGGTTTTCCGTTGACCCGGGGCGGAGGTCAGCGCATTGTTATGGGTGGCGTTCACTCCAACTCGCGTCCGGCCCGAGCCGGGCGTTTCGGGTTGGCCGCGGTCGTCATGGTCCGCATCACGCACCTCCAGGAGGGTTCACCATGCAGCTCCGCTACCGCAGCGTTCTCCCGCTCGCGGCGGTTCTCGTCGCGCTCGCCGTTGCGCCGAGCTTTGCCGCGAAGCCCGAGCCGAACCCGATGGCCCCGCCGACCGGTCCGTCCGGCAGCATCCAGCTGGGTTCGATCAACTCCGCGCCGCCGCTGTGCCAGATGGGGATCCTCCCGCCCGCGGCCAACGCGTACGGCTACATCCTCCCGCCGGACGACCAGTACTACACGCTGCTGAACCCGGGTCAGTGCCCGGCCTGTCACAACGACGGCTATCTGCTGACGGTCGCCCACATGGAGCTCTTCTTCGACGCCCCGTGCCAGATCCCGGTCACGGTGTCGATCACGCCGGCGTTCTTCAACACGGCGAACGGCTGCTACGAGCCGAACCCGTTCGCGCCGCCGATCTGCGCGCCGGTGAGCTACGTCATCAACGACGGCGGGATCCTCAACCAGTGCGTGGACTACGCGCTGCCGCTGCCGGCCGGCTGCTGCATCACGGGCCCGGCGTTCCTCACGATCGAGTTCGATCAGGGCAGCTGTGCGAACGGCCGTCCCGCGTTCTGCGGTCCGGCGTCGTGCCAGCTCTGCACCCAGTACAACTACTACCCGGGCGCCGGCTTCCCGGGTGACGACCTGTGCGGCGTCCTGGCGCCGTTCGGCCTCACCGGCAACATCATGTACGTGGACGCCGAGTGCTGCTCGCCCACGTCCACGGCGCCGGGAAGCTGGGGCATGCTGAAGACCCTGTACCGGTAGTCGAGTCGCACGCGCGCATGCCGGGGTCCCGCGAGGGACCCCGGCATGTCGTCGTTCGGGCCCTTCCGCCGGGCCCGGCGTCGTTCCCGCCCGCATGCTTGACGGGTCCGCGGGCCGCGCCTAGTGTCTCGCCGTGCGACCCACCCCGGCCCCGCGGCGCGCCCTGACGACCACCCTGGTCCTGCTGCTCTCCGGCTGCGGGGGAGGCCCGGCGATCGAGGGGGTCCCGCCGCCGCCCGCTCCCGATCCCGGCCTCAATCGTGTGGTGGTGGGCGCGAGCGACTCCGTGAGCCTGATCCCCGGCTCGCCGGACGCCGCCTACCGCTACCGGTTCCGGCAGGTGGATCCCGCCAGCGACCGGTTCACGTTCCAGGACCGCGAGCTCTCCTTCTACTTCAAGCCCTCGCCCGACGCCCTCCACTTCCAGGTCGAGAACCGCCAGGACCGGCCGGTGTGGATCGTCTGGGACCGCTCGACCTTCCTCGATCCGTTCGGCGCCAGCGGCAAGATCGCCCACAGCACCACCCGCTGGGACGACCGGTTCAAGGTCCAGCCCGACACGCAGATCCCCGGGCTGCAGCGCTACACCGGCGACTACCTGCTGCCGCTCGACTACCTCTACGATCCGGCCGGGAGCGCCCAGCAGACCCACCGGCCGCTGTTCCCCGAGGACCAGACGGCGCCCCAGTACGAGGACAAGGTGTTCGGGGTGGATCTCACGTTCCTGATCGAGGAGAGGCCCCGCACCTACTCCTTCCGCTTCCGGGTCGTGAGCGTCATCGCGCGCTGATGCCGTCCCCCGCGCGGGGGCCGCGGTCCCGGCTCGCGCTCGGTCTCCTGCTCTGCCTCCCGGTCGCGGCCGGTGCGGCCGACGCGCCGCGGCTCCAGCCGCCCCGGTTCGACCGCGACCACATGGTCGCCGCCCTCGACCCGGGTACCCCCTTCCTGGTGGTCTACGGCACCCTCGACCCGGCGGCCGCGCCTGCGCTGCGCGAGCGGGCGCGGGCGCTGGCGGGGCGGTACGCGGGCGGCGACGGCACGCTCGCGCGCGCCGACCGCGAGGTGCCGGCCGAGACGCTGGCGGCGCATCCCGTCGTGCTGCTCGGCGCGCCACGCGAGAACCTGTGGACGCGGCGCCTCGCGGGCGCGCTGCCGGTCGCCTTCGCCGCCGCGAGCTTCCGCTGGCAGGGGACGGTCTACGACCGGCCCGACGACGCGATCCAGCTGGTGTGGCCGCATCCGCTCGATCCGGTCCGCTTCCTGGTCCTGGTCGCCGGGAACACCCCCGCCGCCGTCACCGGGCGCGGCGTCCGCGCCGGCGTCGGCGGCCGCGACTGGCGCATCACGCGCGCGGGGGAGACCGTGCGCTCCGGCCGCTTCGCACACGGAGCGGGCGGCCCGTGGCGGTACGACCCCGCCCTCGACCGCGACCTGGACGCGGAGCGGGCCGGGTTCGAGCGCGACCTGGTCGAGTCCGGGACCGGCGCGGTGCGGCTCCGTCATCCGCCCGGACTCGGCGCCGCGCCGGCGGCGCGGGCGGCGGCCGAGGCGCTGGCCGCGCGGCTCGACGGCGCCGGCTTCGCCGACCCGATGGCGGCGCCCCAGCCGGTCACCCTCCACCCCTCGCTCGAGTCGAAGGGGCGGCTCCTGCGCGACACGCGTCCCGAGCACCTGGACGCCGAGGGGGCGCCGCAGGTCGCGGTCGCGGCGGGACGCGCCGTGCCCGACCTGTGGTCGCTCGCCGTCGCGCGTCTGCGGCGACGGGGGGCCGCGGCCGACTCGCCGTGGCTGCTCCCGGCCGGCGTGTGGCTGGCCGGCCGTTGCGAGGGGGAGCCGTTCGAGGTCGCCGTCGCCCGCCTGGTCGCGGCCGGCCTGCTGCCCGGGGTCGAGGAGGCGGCGGAGGTCGTCGCGGGCGGGGACCGGACCGCGAGCGCGGCGCGCTGGCGGTCCCCGC
>CAZKQE010000288.1:0-3901 GCA_964554725.1 uncultured bacterium | reverse complement strand
GGCGCGTTCGCGCTCGCGATCGGCGATCTGGACCGCGACGGGCACCGGGACATCGTGCTCGCGAACGAAGGCTCGCAGACGGTCTCGGTGCTCCTGGGCCGCGGCGACGGCACGTTCGAGCCGCGAGTCGACTACCAGGCCGGGGGCGCCCCGAACCACGTCGCGATCGGCGACCTGGACGCCGATGGCGACGAGGACGTGGTCGTGACGTTCTACCAGTACGGCCGGCTCGGGCTGCTGTTCGGCCATGGCGACGGAACGCTGGCCGATGTCGAACAAATGACCATCGGCGGCAGCCCCTACCATGTCGCGATCGCCGATTTGAACGCCGATGGCAGGCCCGACCTGGCCGTCGCGGACTGGGCGAGATTCGCCGTCCGCGTGCTCCCGGGCGCGGGGGATGGCACGTTCGGCCCGGCGGTCGACCATGCGACCGGTAGCGCGTCCTACTGCAGCGTGGTCGCCGACGTGAACGGCGACACGGATCCGGATCTCGTCGTCGGAACCGCCTACACGGTCGCCGTCCTGCTGGGAACGGGCACAGGGGGCTTCGCGCCGGCGGTCGAGTACGAGACCCCGATCCGGGCGTACTCGGTCGCGGTTGCGGATCTGAACGGCGATGGGCATCCCGACTTCGCGGCCGTCAGCTACGACTGGACGAGCACGATCACAGTGAGGTTGGGGAACGGCGACGGCACGTTCGGTCCGCGATCGGAGTTCCCGACGGGAGCCTGGCCGACCGGGGTCGCCGCCGCGGACCTGAACCGGGACGGCAGGACCGACCTCGCCGTGGCGAGCTCGGCCGCGGCCTCGGTCGCGGTCATGCTCGGAAACGGCGACGGCACGTTCGGGATTCAGAGTCACTTCGGGACCGGGCATCGCCCCGAGTCGGTCGTGCTCGGAGACGTGAACGGCGACGGGCGGCTCGACCTCGCGACCGCCAACTATGGTCCGCCAGATCCGACGCAGACCGGGACGGTGTCCGTCCTGCTCGGGACCGGCGATGGCGCGTTCAGTGCCCGAGTGGATCTCGGGGTGGGCACCTATCCCACGTCCGTGGCCATGGCGGACGTGAACGGAGACGGCCGGACGGACATCGCCGCGACCAACTTCAACGACAGCACGGCCTCGGTGCTGCTCGGCCGCGGCGACGGCACCTTCGAGCCACGGCGCGACGTCGCCGTGGGCCGGCGCCCGACCGCGGTCGCGACCGGCGATCTGGACCGGGACGGCCGCGCCGACCTGGTGGTGACGAACGGCGGCTCCGGCACCGTATCCGTACTGCGCAGCCGTGGCGACGGAACGTTCGAGCCGCGGTGGGACCACGCGACCGGCCGCTACCCGACCGCGGTCGCGATCGGTGATCTGAACCGGGACGGCTGGCCGGACCTGGCCGTGTCCAGTCTCGGCCCCCTGCAGCCCGATACGGCAGGGACGGTCTGGGTGCTCATCGGGAACGGCGATGGGACGTTCGGCCCCGGGCAAGAGATCACGACCGCCCGATCTCCCAACGCGCTCGCGATCGGGGATCTGGACCGGGATGGGCTGCCGGAGTTGGTGGTCGCCAACTCGCAGGTCCAGGCGCTCACGGTGCTGCGGGGCCTCGGCGACGGCACGTTCGTACCCCGGCAGCGGACCGATCTCGGGATCGCGCCCACCGATGTCGCGATCGCGGACCTCGATGCCGATGGCGTGCCGGACCTGGTCGTGAGCACCGGCGGCAATACCGTGGGCGTGCTGCGCGGCCGGGGGGACCTCACCTTCGAGGCCCTGACGCAGTATGGAACCGGGAGCCATCCCGTGGCGATCGCGGTCGCCGATCTCGATGGCGACGCCATGCCCGACCTCGTCACGGCGAACGTCAACTCGAACAGCGTCACCGTGCTGCCGAACCGGACTCCCGGCCACCCGACCCGTGCCGTGCTCATGCGTTTCGACGCCGTGTGGGTGGGTTCGAGCATCGAGATCCGGTGGCTGTTCGAAGATCGGTCGGGTCTCATGTCGGTCGCGCTCGAGCGAAGCGAACGCTCGAGCGGTCCCTGGACATCGGTGCGTGGGGAGCCGTGGCGGGAGGAAGGCGTCGACGTGCTCGTCGATGACGGCGCCACGCCCGGGCGAAGCTGGTGGTACCGGCTCATCGCGCGGGATGTCATCGGCGATCCGGTCCTGTTCGGTCCCATCGTCGTACACGATGCGGCCGCGCCGGCATTCGACCTTCGACCCATCGCCCCGAGCCCGACCCCGGGTTCGGCGCGGATCTCGTTCACGGTGCCGCATGCCACCCGGGTGCGTCTCCGGGTCCTCGACCTGCTGGGTCGCGGCGTCGGCTTACTCCTGGACGGTCCGGTCCCGGCGGGCCGCCACGACATCGTCTGGGACGCCCGGATCGCCGGCGCACCGGCTCCGGCCGGCCTCTACTTCGTGCGCCTCGAGTGGCCGGGCGGGAGCGTGACCCGGAAGCTGCTCCGGACCCGATGAAGTCCTGACATCGGCGACCGGGCATCGTGCTACCGTGCCGGCCATGTCGCCCCGGCTCGTCGACCTGCCCCGCCGCACGTTCCTGAAGCTCCTGCTCGCGCTGCCCGCCGCGTTCGGGCTCGCGCCGCGTCTGCTCGGTCGTGACGAATCGGCCTACGCGGCCGAACTGCTCGCCGCGAACACTCCTGCCCCGGGGCGTACGCTGCCGCTCACGCCCGAGTGCGGCGACGACGACGAGCCGACACCGCCCCAGACGGAAGGTCCGTTCTTCACGCCGCGCTCGCCACGCCGGACCTCGCTGCTCGAGCCGGGGATGGCCGGCACGCGCATCGTGCTCTCGGGGCGCGTCTTCACGCGCGACTGTAAGCCGGTGGCCGGCGCGCTGCTCGACTTCTGGCACGCGGACGACGCCGGCGTGTACGACAACGATGGCTATCGGCTGCGCGGACATCTCTTCTCCGACGCCGAGGGTCGCTGGCGGCTCGAGACCATCGTCCCCGGGCGGTACCCGGGCCGCACGCGGCACTATCATCTCAAGGTGCAGGCCCCGGGCGGGCGCGTCCTCACGACGCAGCTCTACTTCCCCGACGAGCCGCGCAACGGCCGCGACGGGATCTTCGACCCCCGCCTGCTGCTCGCGGTGGACGAGACGAAGCAGGGCCGGACCGGGCGCTTCAACTTCGTGCTCCGAGGCGCCTAGGTCTCGGACAGGCCCGGTCGCTCCCGGACCGGCTGGACGTGCTCCCGCGTCTCGGCGCGTGCCCTGCCCCGCGCCGCGCGTGCCGCGATGCGCTGGTGCCGCATGAATTCGCTCCCGAACGTGAGCCCGGCCGTGTACAGATTGTGCGCCCGGCAGCGCAGCCGGATGCCGCTCGCGTCCGCTTCGCCGCCCCGGGCGTACTCGAGCACATGATCGAACTCGAGCCCGCGCCGCGCCTCGCAGCGCCTTCCCGTCTCGCTCTCGAACGTGCACCGACCACCGTCCCGGGCCCACACCGCGCGACGCACGTGCGCCGGGATGTGGCGGGTCTCGCGGGCCGACCTGCCGCGACCGGGCCGAGGTGCCGGAGTCGCCGCGAGCTTCTGCCTCTCCAGACGCTCGATCAGTGCCTCCAGCGCCCGCTCGAAGACCTGAGCCAGGTCCCCCGGGGCGACCTGATGCCAGAGCAGGTCCTGCGCCCGGCGCAGCTTGTCATGCCCGGCCTGGGTCAGCGTGAACTGGACGCCGAATCTCTGAGGCGCCAGCGGCTTCACGCGGGAAGGCGTCACGAGTCGTTCGGCCATCGTGCCCGACTGGGTGAGCCCGGGAACTGGCATATCCACTCGTTCTGGAACGAGTGAATCGCCCACCCGTCCCGGGCCGGACGTGTCGGAGGTCCTGTCGCCCGGGATCGGCGTCACCCGGGCCAGCAGGTCCGGCTGT
>CAZKQE010000287.1:0-3919 GCA_964554725.1 uncultured bacterium | reverse complement strand
CCCGGCGCGCCGGTGCCCCGCCCGCCCCGCGCCGCGCCCCCGGTCGGCGTGCGTGCGCGCCGGACCCGCCGCGCCGGCTCCCAACCCTTTCGGATATCGTCCTGTCCGAACGGGGGAACGACACGTGGCGGGACGAGGTGAGGATGCTGAGCGTCGACCCTGAGACGGTCCCGGCAGGCTCGGACGCGGTCGACGCGATGCTCGCGGCCGCCGGGGACGTGCGCGCGTTCGAGCGCCTGTACCGGACCCACGCCGGCCGCATCCACGGTCTCGCCCGGCGCATGGCCGGGGACGACGAAGCCGAGGAGCTGACCCAGATGACCTTCGTGCGGGCATGGCAGAAGCTGTCGACCTTCCGCGGCGAGGCGAGATTCGGGACCTGGCTGCACCGGGTCGCGATCAACGTCATCCTCGGCCGGCGGGCCACGCTCCGGGTGGAGCGCGGGCGGACGGCGGCGGGCGAGGGCCTGATCGAGGCGCTGCCGGCCCGGGCGGTCGCCACCGACGCGCGGCTCGACGTGGAGCGCGCGATCGGGCGGCTGCCGAAGGGGGCGCGGCAGGTGTTCGTGCTGCACGACGTCGAGGGGTTCAAGCACGAGGAGATCGCCCGGCTGCTGCGCGTCAGCACCGGCACGTCGAAGGCCCAGCTGCACCGCGCGCGGATGCTGCTGCGCGGCCACCTGGCGGGATGAGGGGGAAGCGGGCCATGTCGAACGGGACGTCGCCGACCGCGGAGGGTCGGGATCGCTGGACCGACCGGCTCTCCGACTACCTCGACGGGGAGCTGTCGGCCGCCGACCGCGCGCACCTCGAGACGCACCTGGCCGGCTGCGCGGACTGCGCGGCGACCCTCGCCGGCCTGCGGGAGGTGGTGGCGCGCGCGCGGGACCTCGGCGACCCGCCCCCGCCCGTCGACCTGTGGCCGGCGATCGAGGCGCGTCTCGAGCCGCGGGCGCCCCGCGCGGCCGCGCCCGCCGCGCGGCGCTGGTGGGGACGGCGGTTCGACCTCGGGCTGCCGCAGCTGGCGGCGGCCGCGATGCTGCTGGTGGCGCTCTCCGCCGGAGCGGTGTGGCTGGCACTGCGGGGCGCCGCCGGCCCGGCCTCCCCGGGTGGCCGCGCCACGCCCGCCGGGCCCGCGGCGCCGGTCGGCGACGCCGTCCCGGCGGCGCTCGAAGACCCGCGCTACGACGCCGCGGTCGCCGAGCTGGAGCGGGCGCTCGACGCCGGGCGGGGAAGGCTGGACCCGCGCACGCTGCTCGTGATCGAGCAGAACCTGCGCATCATCGACCGCGCGATCGAGGAATCGCGGCGCGCGGTGGCCGCCGACCCGGGCAACGCCTGGCTCCGTTCGCACCTGGCGTCGACGATGATGCGCAAGGTCGATCTGCTCCGCTCGGCGACCCTGCTGGCCGACGCCCAGAGCTGACGGCACCACGGAACGGGAGGACGACGTCATGATCGGCACGCTGGTCGCGCTCACCGCCGCCACCTTCGCGACCGCCACCGGGACCGACACCACCGTGGCGGTGCGGCCGGGCGCGCGGCTCACCCTGGACCAGTTCTCGGGCAGCGTGTCGATCCAGACCTGGGAGAAGGACGCGGTCCGCGTCGTCGCCGAGCACGGTTCGCGCGTGACCCTGGAGTTCGAGCACGCGCGCTCCACGTTCGGCGTCCGGGCGGTGCACGCGCGCGGGATCCCGACCACCGTGGAGTTCCGGCTCACGGTGCCGAAGGGGATGGCGGTCGCGGTCTCGGGGGTCAACACGGACATCGCCGTGCGGGGCTCCGAGGGCGACCTCCGGCTCGAGACCGTGAACGGGGAGGTCACGGTCGAGGGCGGGCCGGCCGGCGTCAAGGCCAGCTCGATCGAGGGCGACGTCGTCGTCCGTGGAGCGACCGGCCGGGTGGACTGCTCGTCGGTCAACGGCATGGTCCGGGTCGAGCGCGCCACCGGGCCGGTGGCGGCCACCACCATCAACGGCGATATCGTGCTCGAGGCCATCGACGCCGGCCATGTCGAGGCGAGCAGCATCAACGGCGGGGTGTCGTACCGGGGCGCGATCCGGGACGGAGGCTCGTACCGCTTCAACACCCACAACGGGGAGCTCTCGGTGGCGATCCCGGAGCGCGCGAGCGCCCGCGTCTCGGTCGCGACCTTCGGCGGCAACTTCAGCACCACCTTCCCCGTACAGCTGGGTGGGCACCGCCACGGCAAGCGGCTCGAGTTCACCCTCGGCCGCGGCGACGCCCTGATCGAGCTGGAGTCGTTCCAGGGCGAGATCCGGCTGCACCGGCCGGGGGACGCGAGACGGTAGACGGCCGGCGGCCACGCGGGCCGCCGGCGGAGGATCGGGACCGGTCCCGCGCGCGGGACCGAACGACGGGAGAGGAGCGGACCATGGGCAGGACGATGGGGGGGACGAGGCCGGTCGCCCGCGCACTCGCGCGGTGGGTGACCCTGACGGCGGTCGTGGCGACGCTGGCGCCGGCGCCGGCGGTCTTCGCGCACGACGATCACGAGGCGGCGAAGCGGCCGTCGCGTGCCGGCGAGGACTTCCACTGGAGCGGCCGGATCGCGGCCGGCAAGGCGATCGAGGTCAAGGGCGTCAACGGACGGATCGTCGCCGAGGCCGCGAGCGGCGGCGAGGTCGAGGTGGTGGCGCACCGGAGCGGCCGGCGCAGCGACCCCGACCAGGTCACGATCGAGGTCATCGAGCACGCCGGCGGCGTCACGCTGTGCGCGCTCTATCCCACCCCGCGCGGGAAGCGCGCCAACGAGTGCGCGCCCGGCGAGGGCGGCCGCATGAGCACGAACGACAACGACGTCCAGGTCGAGTTCACGGTCCGCGTCCCGGCCGGTGTGCGCTTCGTCGGGCGCACGGTGAACGGCGAGATCCGCGCGCGTGGCCTGCGGGCGGACGCCGAGGCCTACACGGTGAACGGCTCGATCGACCTGGCGACCCGCGGGGTGGCACGCGCGACCACCGTGAACGGATCGATCGAGGCCGAGATGGGGAGCGGGGCCTCCGCCGCGCTCGAGTTCGAGACCGTGAACGGCGGCATCACGCTGACGATGCCCTCGGGGAGCGGCGCCGAGCTGCGGGCCTCGACCGTGAACGGCGACATCTCGAGCGATTTCCCGCTCACGGTCCAGGGGCGCATGAACCGCCGCTCGATCCAGGCCACGATCGGCCGCGGCGGCCCGCCGCTGCGGCTCACCACCGTGAACGGGGACATCTCGCTCCGTTCCTCCTCCTGACCTTCGCCGGTCGCGCGGCGGGGACGGCGGGCCTCCGGGCGACCGGGGCCCGCCGCCGCCGTTCCGGCCCCGGTGGGCACCCGCCCGCGCCTCTGCTATACCTTCCCCGCCGTTCGCCGACGCAGCGCGCTCCCCGAGGGCCGGCATGGAACCGATCGAGTCCCATCTCGACACCGCCAGCGACGAGTACAAGGCGAACGCCGCCCACCATCGCGCGCTCGCCGCCACGCTCCGGGGCCATCTCGAGACCGTGAAGCAGGGCGGGGGCAAGGCCTCCGTGACCCGCCACAAGGCGCGCGGCAAGCAGTTCGTGCGCGAGCGGGTCGAGGGGCTGCTCGATCCCGGCACCGCCTTCCTCGAACTCTCGCCGCTCGCGGCGCACGAGCTCTACGACGGCGATGCGCCGTGCGCGGGACTCGTCACCGGGATCGGCTCGGTGCGCGGGCGCCAGGTCATGGTGGTCGCCAACGACGCCACGGTGAAGGGCGGCACCTACTTCCCGATGACGGTGAAGAAGCATGTGCGGGCGCAGGAGATCGCGCTCGAGAACCGGCTGCCGTGCGTCTATCTGGTGGACTCGGGCGGGGCGTTCCTGCCGCTCCAGGCCGAGGTGTTCCCCGACCGCGACCACTTCGGGCGCATCTTCTACAACCAGGCGCG
>CAZKQE010000286.1:0-3949 GCA_964554725.1 uncultured bacterium | reverse complement strand
CGGCGGCGGTGACGATGGTGTACGCCACGTTCCCGTCCACGATCGCGTCATCCACGCCGGTCACGGTGACCGTCTGCGCCACGTTCCAGTTGCCGGTCGTGAACGTGACGCTCGCCGGGGACACCGTGCCCTCGGTGAGGTCGGAGCTGCTGAGCCCGACCGTGACGTTCGCCGTCGGCTGACTGGTGAGCACGACCGTGAACTGATCCGTGCCGCCCGCCTCGGTGGTGACGAGGCCCGAGGTCGGGTTCACCGTGATGCCGGCGGCGTCGTTGTCGGTGTTCGTGACCGAGACGTCGGCCGCGTTGCGGGCGCCGTAGTTCGGGTCGGTGCTGACCGCGGGCGCGGTGACGATGGTGTACGCCACGTTCCCGTCCACGATCGGGTCGTCCACCCCGGTGACCGTCACCGTTCGCGCGCTGTTCCAGTTCGCGGTCGTGAACGTGATGCTGGCCGGCGACACGGTCCCTTCGGTCAGGTCGGAGCTGGAGAGCCCGATGGTGACGCCGGCGGTCGGCTGGCTGGTGAGCACGATCGTGAACTGCGCCGTCCCGCCGGCCTCGGTGGTGACCAGGCCCGAGGTCGGGTTCACGGTGATCCCCGCGACATCGTCGTCGAGGTTCGTCACGGAGACGTCGTCCGGGTCCACACCGGCGTAGGCGGGGTCGAGGCTGGACGCGGCGCCGGTCACGATCGTGTAGCCGATGTCGCCATCCGCGACCGGGTCGTCCACGCCGGTGACCGTGACCGACTGCGGCGTCGCCCAGTTGACCGCGGTGAAGGTGAGGCTGGCGGTCGAGACGCTCCCCTCGGTGGCATCGGAGCTGGCGATGCCGATGGTGACGTCGTCGGTCGGCTGGGTCTGGAGGACGACCGTGAACTGTGCCGTGCCGCCGGCCTCGGTCGTCACCAGCCCCGAGGTCGGAGTGACGGTGAACCCCGCCGCGTACGCGTCGCCAAAGCCCATCGTCGCGCACGACAGCGCCACCAGACCCGCCAGCAGCCGGGCGCCGCGCACCCGCGGACCGGCCGCCCGCGGGCGGGTCCGGCGGGATCCACTGCCTACCGTTCCGAGCTGTCGTGCGCGCATGTCGTGTCCCGTGGGTGAGCGCGCGGCCGGCGGCCGCAGGACGCAATGCCCTCTCCTCATGCAAAGCAACCTCCGCGCCACGGCCAGACCGCGCTGGGGCGCGAGAACTTCGGGTGCGACGGGAGATCGCGACCGCGGCCGGGGGCGGGGTGACCGCGCGGTGCGCCGTGCTCCCCACCGGCCGGGTCAGAACCCCCGGCCCGGGACGGGCGTGCCGCGGCCGGGGCCGCGGCCGCGCAGCGCTTCAGACGGGCGGCCGAACGGCCGATGCCTCTCGGAACGGGCGCATCCCTCCCCGCGCCCCGGAGCCGCCGCCATGCTCGTCCTCTTCTCCCTGACGGTGTTCCTGTCCGCCGCGCTGATGTTCGCGGTGCAGCCGATGTTCGGCCGCATGGTGCTGCCGCTGCTCGGCGGCTCGCCCTCGGTGTGGAACACGGTCATGGTCTTCTACCAGGTCACGCTGCTGGCGGGATACGCCTACGCGCACGCGCTGGGCCGCCGGGGTCCGCGCGGATGGTGGCTCCATCTCGGGATGCTGGCGGTCGCGATGGTCGTCCTGCCGCTCCGCCTGCGCGCCGATCAGGCGCCGCCGGGCGGCGGCGACCCCGTGGCGTGGCTGCTCCTCACCATGGCCTCCACCGTGGCGCTGCCGTTCCTGCTGCTCTCCACCACCGGCCCCCTGCTCCAGCGCTGGTTCTCGCACACCCGGCATCCGCACGCGCGCGACCCCTACTTCCTCTACGCGGCGAGCAACGTCGGCAGCATGGCGGGGCTGCTCGCCTACCCGTTCCTGCTCGAGCCGGCCTGGACCCTGCGCGAGCAGTCGCTGGGCTGGGCGGCGGGATACCTCGCGTTGCTGGCGATGATCGCGGCCTGCGCGTGGATGGCCCGCCGCGGGATCGCGGCCGGCGGCGGCGCGCCGCACGAGGCGGCCGTGCCGGCCCCGGGCGGCGACGTCCCCCCTGACCCGCGCCGCCGCCTGCGCTGGCTGGCGCTGGCGTTCGCGCCCTCGAGCCTGATGCTCGGGGCCACCACCCATCTCTCGATGGACCTGGTGGCGATGCCGCTGCTGTGGGTGGTGCCGCTCGCGGTCTACCTGTTCACCTTTATCCTCGCCTTCGCGGGCCGGGCGCTCGTCCGCGACGGACTCCTCGCGCGCCTGCGCACCTACGCCGTGCTCGGCGCGATGCTGGTGCTGGTGTCCCACGCGTCGGAGCCGCTGTGGTTCGTGGCGGGGATCCATCTGGCCGCGCTCTTCACGCTCGCCCTCACCTGCCACGTCTCGCTGGCCCGCGACCGCCCCGGCGTCGCCCACCTCACCGAGTTCTACGTCTGGATCGCGGCCGGCGGCGCCCTCGGCGGCGCCTTCAACGCCCTGGTCGCCCCGCAGGTGTTCGACTCGGTCGTCGAGTACCCGATCGCGCTCGTGGTCGCCTGCCTGCTCGCACCGGCGTGGGCCGCGCGGGTGGCGCGGGCGGATCCCGCCGCGCCCGCAGGCCGGCTCTCGGCATGGGCTCGGGCGCTCGTCCGACCCCGCCCGCCCGGGCACGACGTGGTGGTCGCCCTCACGTTCACGGGCTGCGCCGCCGCCGTGCTGCTGCTGGCGAGGACGTTCGGGCACGAGTGGCGCCGCGCCGAGTTCGTGCTGTTCGTCGCCCTTCTCTGCTTCCCGCTGTTCGCCCTGCGCCGCCGGCCGCTCCGCTTCGGCCTCGCGCTGGGCGGGGTGCTGCTGGTGCTGCCGCACGCCGGCGATTCCGATCGCTCCACGCTCCATGCGGAGCGCAGCTTCTTCGGCATCCACCGGGTCCAGTCCCGCGCCACCGACGGCGGGCGCATGCACCGGCTGGTCCACGGCACCACGCTCCATGGCATGCAGTGGGTCGAGCCCGCCCGCTGCGACGAGCCGCTCGGCTACTACCATCGCGAGGGCCCGGCGGGACAGGTGTTCGCCGCGTTCGTGCCGCCGAGCCGGCCCGCCTCGGTGGGGCTGGTGGGGCTCGGCACCGGGGCGCTGCTCGCCTACGCCGCACCGGGCCAGCGCTGGAGCTGCCTCGAGATCGACCCGGCGGTGGTGCGGATCGCGTCCAACGCCGACTGGTTCTGCTACCTGGAGGGCGCACCGGTGACGCCGCGCATCCTGCTCGGCGACGCGCGCCTCACCCTGGCGGCCGACACCTCGCGCTACGACGTGCTGGTCCTCGACGCCTACAGCTCGGACGCCGTCCCGGTCCATCTTCTGACGCGCGAGGCCCTGCGCCAGTACTTCGGGCGCATCGCCCCCGGCGGCGTGCTGGCGATGCACCTCTCGAACCGGCACTTCGACCTCGAACGCGTGGTGGCGCGCATCGCGCTCGAGTCGAAGCTCGCCCACCGCATGCGCGTGGACGGGGCGCCCACGGCCGGGGAGGCCGCGCGCGGGCGCGAGTCGTCGTCGTGGGCGGTCCTGGCCCGCGCGGAGTCCGACCTCGCCCCCATCGCCGGCGACCGGCGCTGGCGCCCCCTGCGGCTCGCCCGGGTGAGCCCGCTGTGGACGGACGACTACTCGAGCCTGGTGAGCGTTCTGCGTTAGCCCGTTCCCGACCACGCCCGCCGGGCGTCGTCGCGCGGGCGGAGTCTAGTGCAGCCGCTTGCGCCGGTTGCGGACGAAGTCGCGGAACACGTAGGCGCCGAGGTTGTTCGGGTCGGTCTCGTAGATCCGCCCGTGGTTCAGCTCGGTGAGGCGGCGCACGAAGTCGAGCAGCGGGTAGTCGGTCGCCAGCATGAAGGTGGTGATCGTGATGCCCTTGCGCCGGCAGTAGGCGGCCTCCTCGAGCGTCTTGTTCACGATCTTGGGGTCGAGACCGAACGGGTTCTTGTAGA
>CAZKQE010000285.1:0-3955 GCA_964554725.1 uncultured bacterium | reverse complement strand
CAGACGAAACCGCCGGACCCGACTCGCGTCGGATCCGGCGGTTCGTCAACCTCGAGCGGGAATCGTGACCTACGTGGAACCGCTCCCCACTTCTCTCCAGGCTCCGTTTCGACCACGACCCCGCTCAAGTCCCATCGAACATCGGTACGGCGGCTTCACGCCCGGCCGTCCGTTGGCCGCTCCAGCCTTCCCTTCGCGGAGGGAGAGCCTTCCCCCTCCGGCCGCGTCCGCCCTACGCCCGCCAGATCTGCACGGCCCATGCCGAGACTGAGAGCACGAGCAGTGCCATCGAAGCGACGAGCGCGAGCGTCCAGAGACGCCGCCGCCGCAGGCGCCGCGCACGCGACGAAAGCGGCGCCGTCTTGAGGTCGGACAGACGGTAACGGGGTCCGTCTTCCCTCGGGTTCTGCCTCACGAACAGCAACGGTGCAGGCCGGCCGTCCAGGGGCGCGATGCTCATGGCGTGATGTTCCCTTGTCGTCCGGCCCGACCGATGTCGGTGATGCACGCGGCCCGCCTCGGCTGCTGCGCGCCGGCGGTCAGCGCTCGATCCCGGGCGTCGGGGGATGCCGTGCGTGCGGCCGCTCCCTCGGGTCCCGGGCTACCGCCCTGGCCAGCAGTCGTCTGGCGGCGGTCTCCCCTCATGTGTGGCCCTCCGTTCCCACCCGGTCGGTAGGTCCGCGACTTGCCAATGCCAGATTGATGCCAAATCGGGGCGGAGCCCGATATCCCCGGTGGATTCGACCCATTCCCTTGGAATAGAGTTGCCTTCCATGCCCGGACGCCCTCGACCGCCCCAGAAACAAGGCCTGAGATCCCTCGAGGCACTGGGTAAAATCTTCCTGCTCGGAAAGAACGACACGGTAGGGGAGGATCACGCGGTGGCTCTGGCGGTGATGGTCGTGGACGACCACCCGGCGTCGGCGGAGGGGTTGCGCGACTACCTCCAGGAATGGGGGCACGAGGCGCGCGCCGCCAACGGTGTCGCCGAGGCGCTCGCCCTGCTCGACGACTGGCGACCGGACGCGGTCGTGTGCGACCTCCTGATGCCGCCCGGCCCGGGCGGGCTCGAGCTGCTGCGCGAGGTGCGCGCGCGCGATCCCTGGATCGGCTTCATCATGCTCACCGGCCACGGCAGCATCGAGGACGCGGTGCTCGCCACCCGCGACGGTGCCTACGACTTCCTCACCAAGCCGGTGGACCTCGACCGCCTGCGGCTGCTGCTCGAGCGGCTGGCCGAGCGCAACGAGATGCGCAGCGAGGTCGCCCGGCTGCGCCAGAAGCTGGCGACCCTCGGCGAGAGCGGCGTGCTCGTCAGCCGCTCGCTGGCGATGCGCAAGCTCGCCGACGTCATGGACCGTGTCGCCCCGTCGGCCGCCTCGGTGCTGATCACCGGCGAGAGCGGCTCGGGCAAGGACTTCGTCGCCCAGATCCTCCACGACCTCTCGGGCCGCTCGCGGGCGCCGTTCGTCGCCGTCAACTGTCCGGCGATCCCCGAGGCGCTGCTCGAGAGCGAGCTGTTCGGCCACGAGCGCGGCGCCTTCACCGGGGCGCTCGCCGAGCGCGCCGGCCTGTTCGAGCACGCCGCCGGCGGCACGCTGTTCCTCGACGAGATCACCGAGATGACGGCCGGCCTGCAGGCGAAGCTGCTGCGGGTGCTCGAGACCCGACGCTTCCGGCGCGTCGGCGGGCGCGAGGAGAAACTGGCCGACCTGCGCATCGTCGCCGCCACGAACCGCGAGCCCGAGCAGGCGGTGAAGGAGGGGCGGCTGCGCGAGGACCTCTACTATCGGCTCAACGTGTTCCATCTCCACGTGCCGCCGCTGCGCGAGCGACGCGAGGACATCGCCCCGCTCACCGCGCGCTTCATCGCCGCCTACGCCGAGCAGAACCAGAAGACCGTCGAGGGGGTCTCGAACGAGGCGATGGCGGCGCTCGAGCGCTACGACTGGCCCGGCAACGTGCGCGAGCTGCGCAACGCGATCGAGCGCGCCGTCGTGCTGACGCGCGGCCCGGCGATCGAGCTCGGTGACCTGCCCCAGCGGGTCGCGCGGCCGGTGGTGGTGATCGAACGCGGCGTCACGGGCCGCGGGGTGGAGCCGCTGGACGAGATCGAGCGCCGCGCCATCCTGGGTGCGCTCGAGGCGTTCGCGAACAACAAGACGCAGGCCGCCCGCGCGCTCGGCTTCAGCCTCAAGACCCTCCACAACAAGCTCAAGCGCTACGCCCGCGAGGCGGTGTCGTGAGCCGGCGTCGCGGGCGCGACGCGCGGCGGCGCCCGCGTCCGCGTCGTGGCGGGGTGGTCCCCACGCGGTCGCGCCGCGTCCCGCCCGCCGCCGGTTCCCGATGAGCCTCACCCGGCTCGCGCGCATCCCGTTCGGCCTGCGGGCGTCGCTGTCGGCCTCGATGGTGGGGCTGGCGCTGCTGGTCTCGCTGGTCGGGCTCACCGTGCACACCGCGCTGACGATGCGCGCGACCATGGCGGCGTCCTCCGAGCGCGCGAAGTCGGTCGCGCAGCAGGCGGCGCTGCTCGCCGGACGCGCCACCGGCGAGCCGGGCGCCTCGGAGGCCGACGTCATGGTGCGCCGCGACCGCGCGCTGGCGGCGCTGTTCGAGAGCTCGCTCGCCGGCGACCCGACCCTGTTCGACATCGGGGTGTTCGACGCCGACGGCTACGCGCTCGCGCACAGCGACCCCGAGCGGCGCGGCCGCCGGCAGCCGGCACGGCCGGCGATCGCCGAGCTGGGTCATGGCGACGTGCTCACCCAGGCCCTGCGCCTGCTGGGACCGCCGCGCACCTACGACGAGGTGGTGGCCCTGAGCGCGGCCGGCCGCCCGTTCGGCGAGGTGCGGGTCGGCATCTCGAGCGCGCTGCTGCGCGAGCAGGTGCAGGGCACGCTGCGCGCCGGGCTGTGGGTGATGGGAGTGGCCTCGCTGCTGGCGATCGTGGTCGCGCTCGGCCTCGCGCAGCTGCTCTCGCGCCGCGTGCGCGACGTGGTCACCGGGCTCCAGCGTCTGCGCGAGGGCGAGTTCGGCTACCGCCTCGCGGTCGAGGGCGGCGACGAGCTGGCGCTGCTCGCGTCCTCCATCAACGAGCTGGGCGAGCGCCTGCAGGAGACCCGCGCGCGCGCGGCGGCGGGCCAGCTCGACCAGGGCGAGCTGCTGCAGGCGACCGACCGCATGGCGGCCTGGGCCAAGGTCGCCTCGGGGCTGCTCCACGAGATGGCCGACCCGCTGAACGCCGCCGGGCTCCACCTCGGGCACCTCAAGCGCAAGTGGACCGACGCGCGCCCCGAGCTGGCCCGTCATCTCACCGTGCTCGAGGACGAGCTGAAGCGGCTCGACCAGGTGGTGAAGGGGTTCCGGCGGTTCGCGCTGCTGGGGGAGATGCGGGCGGAGTGGTTCGACCTGCGGGCGCTGATCGAGGAGGTCGCGGGCCGGGCCCGCGAGGCGATGCCCGAGCGCCGGCTCGGGCTGGTGCTCGAGATCGACGCGCTGCCCGAGCGTTTCTGGGGCGACCGCAACCTGCTCCGCCAGGCGCTCACGAACCTGGTCACGAACGCCGAACAGGCGATGCCGGGCGGCGGCCACGTGACGCTAGCCGCGCGGCGCGCGGGCGGCGGCGTCGAGCTGAGCGTCAGCGACGAGGGGGTGGGGATCCCCGAGGCGCTCCAGTCGCGCGTGTTCGACCTGCACTTCACGACCAAGGACGACGGCACCGGGATCGGGCTCGCGGTCGTGCAGCAGATCGTGCGGCTCCACGGGGGTCGCATCCGTCTGCGCTCCGCGCCCGGCGAGGGCACGCAGGTCACGCTCGAGCTGCCGGTGCGGTCCGCCGAGACGGTGCACGCGGCATGAGGCTCGCCCTGCTGGCGTTGCTCGCCCTCGCCGCGGTCGGCTGCGCGGGCCGCGGCGCGCGGATCGCGGCGCCCGGCGCGCCGGCAGACGCGCGGAC
>CAZKQE010000284.1:0-3958 GCA_964554725.1 uncultured bacterium | reverse complement strand
GCTAGCGTCCGCCCGGGTCCACGCTGACGGCGATCGGGGAGCGCAGCCCGGCCTGGAAGCGGAGCACGACCCCGGCGGGGGAGATGCGCGCGACCGCCCCGGTGATGCCGAGGACGGCCCACGCCTCGCCGGTCCGCAGGTCCACGGCGATCTCGCCCACGTCGCGCAGTCCGGTGACGCGGAACTCCTCGCTGCCGTCCGGTCGCAGGGCGGTCACCCGGTCGGCGTAGGGGTCGGCGACCCACACCCGACCGCGCCGCCAGTCCACCGCCACCCCGAGCGGGGCCGTGAACCCGGTGAAGGTGCCGACCACCTGGCCGTTGACCGCGATGCGGGTCACGGTGCCGCGGTCGAACGAGGTGATCCAGCCGTCCCGGGTCACGCTGTCCACCGCCACGCGTGAAGGGCGCGACACGGTGGCGGCCCACTGGAACTGCCCGAAGTCGTCGAACTGGAGCACCCGGTTCCCGGCCAGCTCGCACACCCAGACGAAGCCGTTGAACGCGTCCACCGCCGCATCCACCGGCTGGTCCACCGGGCCGATCGAGAGCGAGTGGATGGTGCCGTCGCGTCGCAGCTGGTAGACGCGGTCGCGTCCGAGGTCGCACACCCACGCGGTCGCGGTGACCGGATCGATGCCGACCGCCACCGGACGCTGGAGCCCGCCGACGCTCACCGTGACGCCGGTGGCCTGGTTGATCACCACGCGGCCATTCCCGTCGTCCGCCACCCACACGTCCCCGTTCGCCGCGTTGGCGGCGACGTCGGCGGTGCGGGAGTAGCCGCCGCGCCGGCTGGCGACGCGGCGGTTGTCGGGGGTGAGGCGGACCAGGTCGGTGCCGCCGGACTCGATGACCCAGGGCGCGGCGGTGCCGGGCGTCGCCGAGTCCTCGGCCGGGAGGTGTCCGAGCCCGAACGGGAACACGTAGTAGAGCCGGTAGGCGTAGTCCCCGCCGTTCACCAGCGGGAAGTCGCGGAACCCGGTGGTGGTCGGGCTGAGCACGTCGGTGAGCGGGGTGTACTCGGTCTCGCCCGGCCCGCGGCGGAAGAGCTGGAACCCGACCGGGGCGCCGCCCGGGACCGCCTGCCAGCGCATGCCGACCTCCCGGTCGCCGGCCAGGGCGACGAACCCGGACGGGCGGCCGCTGGTCTCGGGGTTGAACGGGTCGAACGGGTTGGCGCGCTCGCGCCGGCCGCAGCCGGGCGCCAGCAGCGCGAGCGCGACTAGAAGCGGTAGGAGAGCGCGCATCGCGAGGGCGCGAGCGAGAGCGAGACGCGCTTCGGCGCCGGGCGGCGGATGAACCGCAGATAGAGGCCGGCGGCGAGCATCGCCTCGCCGCCGAGGAGCGAGGCCTGGGCCCGGTGGTCGTCCCGCACGGCGCGGTCGTAGAGGCGCTCGATCTCGACCGGGTCGGTGCTCTCGAGGTAGGCGGCGTAGGCCCGGTCGGCGTCGCGTGAGAACGCGAACGAGAGCGCCACCAGCCCGGCGCCGCCCAGCAGCGTCAGGTAGGCCCAGGTGTGGCTGCGGCGCGCGGGCGTCTCGACCGGCACCACCGGGAACGGTTCGGCCGCCTGCGCGCGGGCGCCGGCGGCCGGGAGGACGATCTGGAGCGCGAGGGTCGCCGCGAGGGCCGCGGCGATGGGACGGATCATGGCCTGCCGACCCCGACTACGAGGTCAGCTTGGCGGCGAACCGGGCGAGGCGTCCCTTGTGGCGGTCCGCGGTCTCCTTCTTGATGACCCCGTGGGCCGCGGTGCGATCCAGGACCGAGCTGGCCGTCCGGTACGCCGTCTGCGCCTGCGCGCGCGAGGTCGCCTCGCGCACCGCCTTGATGGCCGCGCGCATCCGGCTGCGAAGGGCCACGTTACGCTGCCGCGCCTTCTCGTTCGTGAGGACCCGCTTGGCGGCGGACTTGTGATGGGGCATCTGCTACCTCCGTGCCGGGACCGAGTGTCGAAGAGCCGCAGGAACATAGGCGGAGGGCATGCGGGTGTCAAGGCCGCGGGGCCCGGGGCGCGGCGCCGGGGCCGTCCGCGGGGGGCCGGGCGTCCGCCCGGGCACGGGAAGGGCCGTTGCCGGTTGGCGCCGGGCGGGTGTAGGGTGTCCATTCACCCCCCCACGCACCGGGTGCCCGGAGCCTCCCGTGAGCCTCTTGAGCGAGAAGATCCTCAATCTCCCAGCCGTACCAGGGGTTTACCTCTTCAAGGACCCCGCGGGCCGGGTGCTCTACGTCGGCAAGGCCAAGCGGCTCTCCCAGCGGGTCCGCAGCTATCTGGCGGACGACCCGGTCGAGCCCCGCCACCGCGACCTGATGGCCGAGGCGGCCGACCTCGACGTCATCCTCACCGACACCGAGGTCGAGGCGCTGCTGCTCGAGGCCACCCTGATCCGGCAGCACCGGCCGCACTACAACGTGCTGCTCAAGGACGACAAGAGCTTCCCCTACGTGCGGGTGAGCGTGCAGGAGGAGTTCCCCCGGCTCTCGGTGACCCGCCAGGTGCGGGGCGACGGGGCGCGTTACCTGGGGCCGTACACCGACGTCAAGCTGCTGCGCCGGACGCTCCGGCAGGTCCGGCGCATCTTCCCGCTGCGCACCTGCCGCAACTTCGAGGACTACCGCCGGGCGGATCGTCCCTGCCTCTACTTCCACATCCGGCGCTGCGCCGGCCCCTGCTACAGCCGGGCCCGCGTGGGGCGCGAGGACTACCGGGCGCTGGTGGACGGCATGCTGCTGTTCCTGACCGGGCGCGACGACGAGCTCCTGACCCGCCTGCGCGGCGAGATGGAGCGCGCGGCCGCGGCGCGCGAGTACGAGACCGCCGCCCGCCGCCGCGACCAGATCCGCCTGCTCGAGAACGCGCGCGTGCCGCAGAAGGTGGTGAGCGCCTCGGGGCGCGACGCCGACGTGCTGGGGCTCGCCCGCCACGGACGGCGCGCGATGGTCGCCCTGCTCCTGGTGCGCGACGGCCGCGTCGTGGGCAAGGAGTCCCGGGCGCTCGAGCGGGTCGCCGCGCGGGAGGAGGGCGAGGTGCTCGCCAGCTTCATCACCCAGCACTACCTCGCCCGGCCCGATCCCCCCGGGCGCCTGGTCGTGGGGGTGCCGCTCGCGGACGCCTCCCTGCTGGCCGAGGCGCTCACCGCCCATGCCGGCCGGCGGGTCGAGATCGCGCGCCCCGCGCGCGGGCGGGAGCGGCGGCTGGTCGCGGTCGCCGAACGGAACGCCGCGCTCGCGCTCGAGGACCACGAGGCGCGGGCCGCCGGTCGCCGCTCGCGCTTCGCGCCCGAGGTCGCCGAGCTGCAGAAGGCGCTGGCCCTCGAGGCGCCGCCGCACCGGGTGGTGTGCTTCGACATCTCGAACCTGGGCGGTGACAGCGCGGTGGCCGCGGTGGTCGCGAGCGAGAACGGCCACCTGCGCAAGGGGCTCTACCGCCGGATGCGGATGCGCGGCGCCGGGCCCGACGACCTGGCGATGATCGGCGAGGCGGTCGAGCGCTACTGGGCGCGGGTCGAGTCGGGCGAGGTCCCGCGGCCGGACCTGGTGCTCATCGACGGCGGGAGCGGACAGCTCGCCGCCGCGCGCCGCGCGCTCGACCGCACCGCCACCCGGCCGGTGCCGCTGGTGGCGCTCGCCAAGCGCGAGGAGACGATCGTGCGCGAGCAGGCGGCGCCGCTCTCGCTGCCGCGGCGGAGCGCGGCGCTGCGGCTGCTCCAGCGGCTGCGGAACGAGGCCCATCGCTTCGGTCTCGCCTACCACCGGCTGCTGCGCGGCCGCGCCCGCACCCGCGGGGCGCTGGACCGGGTGCCGGGGATCGGGCCCGCCCGCCGGGCGGCGCTGCTGCGGGCCTACGGCTCGGTGGCGGCGCTCGGTGCGGCCACCCCCGAGGAGATCGCCGCGCGCGCCCGCGTGCCACTGACGCTCGCCGCCGCGGTCGCCGACGCGCTGCGCGGCGCCGCCGC
>CAZKQE010000283.1:0-3979 GCA_964554725.1 uncultured bacterium | reverse complement strand
GCGCCCGCGCGCGTGGCGGCGGCGGCGACGGCCATGGGCCCGCACCGCGTAGCTGGCGAGCGCCATGACGCCGAGCACGACGGCGAGGGCGGCCGGCCACGGCGTGGCGAGGTCGGTGAGCGGGGAGGCCATATCAACCCGGTTGTCGGCCGTCCGGGCCGGGGGCTTGAGGCCGGCGCCGGGCGGGATGTGGTAGGAGTCCCGCGTCCGGCCGCCGTCCCGGCGGCCGTCGGAGGACCCATGCCACGACCCACGGCCGCCGAGGCGCAGGCCATCGTGACCCGCCTCGCGCAGGCACTCGACGCCGACGACTTCTCCGCCGCGCGCGAGTGTCTGGCGGAGGACTGCGTCTACGTCGGCCGCGAGGACACCTCGCACGGGGCCGAGGCGATTCTCGCCTCGTACGCGGACGCCTCGGCGTGGGCCCACCGCACCTTCGACGAGGTGCGCTACGCGAGCGAGGTCGGACCGGCGGCGGGTGCGGCGGTGCCGGTCACCTTCACCGACTACCTGCTCAAGGCGGGCGGGCGCTGGCATCGCTACCGCTGCCGGCAGGAGTTCACCGTCGGCGAGGCGGGGCGCATCGTGCGCATCGTCCACCACGAGCTGGCCGGCGAGCGCGAGGCGCTCGACGCCTACTTCGCGGAGTGCGGGGTCGAGCGGTGAGGCGTGCGCACCGCCGCGCGCCGGGCGGATGGAGCGTCCGGCCCGGGGGTCGCAGCTAGCGCGGCGCGCCGACGTCCCCGAGCGGCAGCCGGAACAGCCCGCGGGCGTTCGCGGTGGTGACGCGGTCGGCCTCGGCCGGCGTCCAGCCGCGCAGCTCGCACAGCCGCGGCAGCACGCGCGTCAGCAGGCCCGGCTCGTTGCGGCGCAGCGAGCGCGGCTCGGGCTCGAGGTAGGGGGCGTCGGTCTCGAGCACCAGCATCTCCGCGGGCGCTCCCTTCACGGCCTCCTCGAGCGCGGCATGGCCGTACGTCAGCACGCCTCCCAGGCCGAGCCGGAACCCCAGCGCATGGGCGCGCGCGACCGCGGCCGGGCCGTCGTCGAAGCAGTGGAGCACCCCGCCCGCCGCGGGACGCGTCTCCTCGAGGATCGCGAGCGTCTCCTCGAGCGCCGCGCGCTGGTGGATGACGACCGGCAGCCCCAGCTCGTCCGCCAGCCGGAGCTGGGCGCGGAACCACCGCTCCTGGTCGGCGCGCGGCGCGTAGTCGCGGTAGAAGTCGAGCCCGGTCTCGCCGATCGCCACGACCCGCGGATGTCGTGCGTGGTCGCGCAGCGTGTCGAGGTAGCTGTCGGGCACCTTCGCCGACTCGCTCGGATGGACGCCGACGCACAGGAACACGTTCGGGTGCTCGCGCGCGAGGTCGTGGGCGCGCGGCACGATCTCCGGCGCGTAGGCGATCTCGACGAGATGCGTGACGCCGCCGTGCCGGGCGCGGTCCAGCACGTGGTCGCGGTCCTTGTCGAACCGCCGGTCGCACAGGTGGCAGTGGGTGTCGATCATCGGGGGCGCCGGCGGCGGTCGCGCCGGCTCAGGCCGACGGCTCGAGCTCGATGCGCGGGAACAGGCTCCGCACCTCGCCCAACGGGCGACCGGCGAAGGCGCCGCCGCCGAACGCCGGCCGTGCGGCGTCGCCGCGCGCCTCGCCCGGCTTGCCCGCGAGTGCCAGCAGCGCCCACAGCTCCTCGCTCTTCGCGGGGATCGCCGGCCACGACCAGATCGCGACCAGCCGCAGCGTCTCGAGCAGCGCGTTGAGGGCGGTCGCCAGCTCGCCGCGGCGGGACTCGTCCTTCGCCAGCACCCACGGCTTCACCCGCTCGATGAACTCGTTCGCCCGCACGACCGGCGTCCAGGCCGCCGCGAGGGCCTCGTGCACGCGCAGCTCGAGGAAGGCCTTCGGCACCTCCTCGTGCGCGACCGCGGCGGCGGCGATCAGCGCCTCGAGCGCCTCGCGGGCGCCGGCGTCCTGCAGCGAGGCCGGGTCCCAGTCGGCGGACGGGGTGCCGCCGAAGTACTTGTGCACCATCGTGACGCTGCGGCTCGCGAGGTTGCCGAGGTCGTTCGCGAGGTGGGTGTTGCAGTGCTCGACCAGCTGCTCGAGCGTGAACTCCCCGTCGCGCCCGGTCGGAATCGCGTCGAGCAGGTAGAAGCGCAGCGCGTCGGCGCCGAAGCGCTCGGCCAGCTCGACCGGGTCCACCACATTGCCGGCCGACTTCGAGAGCCGGCCGCCGCGCGCGTAGATGAACCCGTGCACGTAGATCTGGCGCGGCAGCGGCACGCCGGCGGCGAGCAGCAGCGCCGGCCACAGCACGCAGTGGAAGCGGCTGATGTCCTTGCCGATGAGATGCAGCGCGTTCGTGTGCTTCTTGGCCGTGGTGCCCGCCCAGGCGGCGCCCGGACGGCCCTGGCCGTCCAGGTCCTCGAACTCGTCCTCGCGCGCGGCGCCGGCGCCGCCGGTCTCGCTCTCCTTCGCCAGCCACCACAGCGAGTACTTGCGCTCCGGCCAGCCGATCGCCGACAGGTAGTTGAGCAGCGCATCGGCCCACACGTAGACCGTGTGACCCTCGCCCCCTTCGATCTCCTCGGGCAGCGGGATCCCCCACGGCAGATCGGGGCGGGTGACGCTCACGTCCTCGAGCCCGGCGCGAATCACGTTGAGCACCTCGTTGCGGCGGTAGTCGGGCTGGATGAACGCCGGGTGGGCCTCGATGTGCTTGAGCAGGGCCTCGTCGTACTCGGAGAGGCGGAAGAAGAAGTTGTCCTCGCGGATCTTCGTCGGCTTCGTGCCGTGCTCCGGGCAACGGCCCTGCTCGTCGAGGTCCTTCTCCTGCTTGTAGGCTTCGCAGCCCTCACAGTAGAGGCCCTCGTACGTGTCGGCGAACAGCGAGGGCTCGCCGGTCCTGGGGCTGCGCGCGTCCTGGAGACGCCGGAACAGCTCCTGCACCGCCAGCTCGTGGCGGGGGTCGGTGGTGCGGATGAACTTGTCGTACGAGATGCCGAGCGCCTTCCAGGCTGCGGTGAAGGTGGGGACCAGCTCGTCCACGAACGCCCGCGGGGTCTTGCCGGCCGCCGCGGCGGCGCGGGCGATCTTCTGCCCGTGCTCGTCGGTGCCGGTGAGGAAGAACGTGGCGTCCCCGCGCTGGCGGTGGAAGCGGGCCAGCGCGTCGGCCAGCACCTTTTCGTAGGCATGGCCGAGGTGGGGCCGGCCATTGACGTAGTCGATGGCGGTGGTGAGGTAGAAGCGGGCGGGCACGGGGTCTCCGGGGGTGGCGTCGCGACGGGAAAACGCGACGGAGTATAGCGCATGGGCGCGCGGGGGCCGGGGCGGGCGGGCGCCGGCGGCAGGAGGCCGGCCCGGCCGGGGCCCGCCGCTGTGATACTCCGGCCGCCCGCCCGTATATTGGTGTGATGACCGCCGAGGACGCGTTGTCGGGACGGGTGTGGGGCCGGGTCGAGCCGGTGACCGAGGTGGACTGGGACGCCGTGTACGCGGAGCAGCTTCCGGGCGTCTACAACTACTTCCGCTACCGGGTGGGGGACGGGGCGGTCGCCGAGGACCTCACCTCGACCACCTTCGAGAAGGCCTGGCGGGCGCGGCACCGGTATCGGCGCGACCGCGCCGGGTTCGCGACCTGGCTCATGGCGATCGCCCGCAACGTCGCGATCGATCACTTCCGGTCGGCCCGCCGCCACGCCCCGCTCGAGGCGGCGGCGGAGGTCGCGGGGGGCGCGGGCCCCGAGGAGCTGGCGGAGCGCCGCTCGGACCTCGACCGCCTCGCGGGCCTGCTCGCGACGCTGCCCGAGCGCGAGCGGGACCTGGTCGCGCTGAAGTACGGGGCGGCGCTGACGAACCGCGCGATCGCGGGGATGACGGGATTGAGCGAATCGAACGTGGGCACGCTGCTGCACCGCACGGTGCAGAGCCTGCGCGCCCGCTGGTAGGAGGGAGGGTTCCCATGGACCACGACGACCGTTTCC
>CAZKQE010000282.1:0-3980 GCA_964554725.1 uncultured bacterium | reverse complement strand
CACGGCCGCCCCGTCGGCCGGCGGGCCGGCGCTGACGCTGCGGGTGGCGTTCCTGCGCGTCGCGTTCCGCGCGGACCGCGGCGGGCCGCTCTCGACCGGCGACGGCGGGTTCGATCTCTCGGGACCGGACACCACGCTGGCGCCGATCGACCGTCCGCCGCACAACCGCTCGTTCTACCTCGCGCACCTCGAGGCGTTGCGCCGCTACTACGACGTCCAGAGCTATGGCCGGGTGGCGATCGAGGGCGACGTGTGGCCGCGCGTCGAGGACGGCGCCTACCTGCTCTCCGACATGGCGGACTACGGGCCGTGGGCGTTCAGCCAGAACATCTACCCGGCCGCCCGCGACTTCTTCCGCGACGCCCTGGTCACCGCCGACACGATGTCGCAGTCGGTCTACGGCGACCGGATCCCGTGGGACGACTACGACGCGTTCATGATCATCCACGCCGGCAGCGACCTGCAGAGCGACCTGCGCCAGGACAGCCCCGAGGACATCCCCAGCTTCACGATCGGCGTGCTGGTCGAGGACGCGGTCGAGTTCCCCGGCATGACCTACGCGGTGGACCGCGCCATCGTCTGCCCGGAGACCGTGAGCCAGGACGGATTCTACGGCGCGCTCAACGGCGTCATCGCCCACGAGATGGGCCACCTGCTGTTCGGCTTCGCCGACCTCTACGACGTGTTCACCGGACGCCCGGTGGTCGGCTACTGGAGCCTGATGGACAGCGGGAACCTGGTGGGGGCGCCGTTCCTGCTGCCGGACGGGAGCGAGAGCTTCGCGGTCGGCCTGCTGCCGCCGAGCGTGGATCCGTTCCACAAGTTCTTCGCCAGCGACGCGCTCGTGTACACCGACCTGGTCCCCGGCGACACCGTCCGGGTCGCCGACAGCGCCCGCCACCCGGACGTGCGGCGGCTGTTCCTGTCCAGCGACGAGTACCTGCTGATCGAGAACCGTGCGATCGCCGCCAGCGACACGGTGTCGCTCGACCAGGACACCACCACGCGGGTGGTGCTGGGACCCCGGAGCCCCGACCGCTTCGAGTACGACGCGCTGCTGCCGTCGCTGCCCCACCCGGAGGGCACGCCGCCGCCGCCGAGCGGCGGCATCCTGGTGTGGCACATCGACGCCAGCCGCATCCCGTTCGCGACCGCCCTGCGCATCGACCCGCAGCGCGACTACGGCTTCAACACCGATCCGCGCTACCCGGCGATCTCGGTGGTCGAGGCGGACGGCCTGGGCGACCTCGGCGACGGCAGCTCCCCGTTCGTGTTCGGCAGTCCCTACGACCCCTACTTCGCGAGCAACCACCGGACGCTCTCGGACACCTCGGTCCCGGACCTGCGGCCCCACGCCGGCACCTACCCGCACGCGCGCATCGAGGTGCTCGACGACCCCGACACGCTGATGCGGGTGAGCCTGTTCCAGGACTGGGCGCTCTCCGGCTGGCCGGTCGCCGCCGACCTGCCGCCCGGCGGGCCGCTGCTGCTGGCGGTGGACGCCGACGGCGCGCCGGACCGGCGGCTCGAGGTGTGCTGGGCCGGCGGCGCCGACGGCAGCCCCGACAGCGCCGCCCTGTTCGCGGTGCGGCGCGACGGGCGCGGGATGTTCGGCGGTCCGCACGTGTTCGCCACGCTCGACCGGCGCCCGCTGCCGCTGATGGCCGCCCTGCCGATCGGCGAGGCGCTCTCCGACCCGCCCGACGGGCCCGCGTACTTCGCGGTCACCACCTCGTACGACGCCACCGCCGACACGCTCGGGGGCCTCCCCGGCGGCCAGGTGTGGCTGGTGGACCACTCGGGGACGCCGCGGCCCGGCTGGCCGGTCACGCTGCCCGCCCCGGCCACCACGCCGCCGGTGATCGCCGGCCTCTATCCGAACGCCTCCGTCTACGTGGGCTGCGCGGACCGGCGCGTCTACCGCCTGGGGCTCGACGGCGCGATCGGCTGGAGCAGTGGCGCCGACCTGTCGGGCGGGGCGAGCGGGCGGCTCGCGGTGTGGCGGGACCCGCAGAGCGGGGCGACGCTGGTCGCCGCCGGCGGCGCCGACGGCGACGTGGCGGTGTTCGCCGACGGCGGCCCCGGCTTCCCGGCGGGGGGCCTCGCGCAGTGGCCGCGCCGGCTGGGCGGCGCCGGTTCCGCGTTCGACTTCCTGTGGATCGACCTCGACGGGGACGGCCGTCCGGCCGGGAGCGGGCCGGCCTGCGCCGAGCGCGTCCCGGCGCTGGTCGTGCGCGGGGCGGACCGGCTGTGGGCCTTCTGCCCGGCCGGAGCCGCGCTGCCCGGGTGGGGGGGCGCGCTCGGCGACTCGCTGGTCGCCGGGCTCGGCGCCGGCGACCCGGACGGCGACGGCTACGCCGAGGTGCTGGTGCAGACGCGCGGCGCCGAGCTGGCGTTCGTGAACCAGAGCGGCTCGCCCTCGCCGGGCTGGCCGCGCGCGGCGACCCGCGAGCGGTTCCGCACCGACAGCCCGCCGCTGGCGCTCGACCTGGACGGCGACCGCCGGCCCGAGGTGGTGGCGCTGGCCGGCAGCGGGACGCTGGCGGCGCTGCGCTCGGATGGCCGCGCGCCCGCCGGCTGGCCGCTGGCGACCGGGATCGGCGCGGTCGGCGCGCCGCTGGCGGCCGACCTCGACCGCGACGGCCGCGTCGAGGTCGTCGCCCCCGACCGCTCGGTCCCCGACGCGCTGCGCTTCGACATCAACGGCCGGTTCGGCTCACTCCACGCGTTCTCGCTGCCCGCCCTGCCGCCCTCGCCGACGCCGATCGCGTGGCCGATGCTGGGCGGCGACCCCGGCCGCACCTCGGCGCTGCCGGTGAGCCGCGGGCCCGCCGCCGCGCCGGCCGCCTCCGGGCCGCTGGAGCCGGGGTCGCTGATGGCGTTCCCCAATCCCGCCCGCCGGCGCCCGGTCTCGTTCGCCTACCGGCTCCGCGAGCCCGCCGAGGTGGACTTCGTCATCCTCGACGCCTCCGGACATGAGGTAGCATCGTTCACGCGCAGCGGCCGGCGCGCGGAGAACCTCGAGGTCTGGGACCCCGGCCGCGTGCCCGCCGGGCTCTACGTGGCCCGGCTCCGGTTCCGTTCGGCGACGGCGACGCACAGCGAGGCGATCACGGTGGGACTCCTGCGATGAGGGTACGGCTCCGCGCGGCGCTCGCGCTCGCCCTCGCCCTGGCGGCGCCGCCGGCGCACGGCGCCTCCGGCGCCGCGCCCGACGACGACCCGGCCCGGCTCGGCTTCCGGCGGCTGACGGGCGGGCCGCAGCCGGAGCTGATCCTCGCCCAGCGGACGATCGACCGCATCTGGGGGCCCTCCGACGACTCGGTCTACGTGGTCGTCGAGGTGCCGGGCTGGAAGTCGGAACCGCTCGCGACCGTGCTTTCGGCCGCGCTCCCGGGCGCCGGCCAGCGCTACGTGGGCGAGAACAGCGCCTGGGTGTACGCCGCGCTCGAGGTGGCGGGCTGGGGCGGCTGGTGGTGGTACCGGCGCGACGCCGGCGACCTGCGCGACCGCGCGGCCGGGATCGCCGGCCTGCCGTACGACCCGGCCAGCGGCTGGTCGTTCGAGCGCTGGGCGGACGCCACCCAGGGCGACCCGGCCGATCTCGCCGCGCTCTACCGGGTGGATCGCGAGGCGTTCTACAACTCGATCGCCTCCGACCCGCTCTATCAGGCGGGCTGGGCGAGCGCCGACGCGCGCAGCGAGTTCGGCGCCCTGCGGCTGCGCGCCGACGCGCGGCTGAGCCGCGCGCGACTCTACGCGACCGGGATCTGGCTCAACCATCTCGTCTCCGCGGTGAACGCGCTGCGCGCGGCGCGGTTCCACAACATGCCGCTGAGCCGCCGGCTCGGGCTGCGGATCGACGGCGGCGTGCACCGTGGCGTGCCCGAGGTCGAGCTGGCGCTGGTGCGGAAGTTCTGATGCGCGCCGCGCTCTCCGCCCTGCTCGCGCTGGTGTCGCTCGCCGCCGCCGCGCCCGCC
>CAZKQE010000281.1:0-3992 GCA_964554725.1 uncultured bacterium | reverse complement strand
CGGACACGATCGGGGCGACCCTCGCGTCCCGCTTCGGCGCTCACAACGGCTGGCGCGCCCGCGGGAACCAGGACATCACGGGGGCGGTCGCGACCGATCCCTCGATCGCGGTCTACACGCATGGCGGGCAGCCCGGGACCACGTGGGACATGTTCGGCGTCAAGGCGTCGGAGTCGTCGACGACGTCGAGCTCGTTCGCGAGCCGGACGACCGTCCCGGCCACCGGATTCATGACCGGGAAGGACACGAAGACGGGGCCCACCGGGGACATGCTCCGGCACTACTACCGGATGCTGTTCGGGCTCACCGGCGACCTCGCGGCCGGGCCCATCGGCCCCTACGCGGACCGGGGGGACAACGACGTCGGTCTGCTCCAGGACTTCGCCACCGGTGTCGCGGGGACCGCGCGGCCGCGGGTCGTGTGGTTCCAGGGCCAGTCGTTCATCGAGGGCATGTACTGCGGCGGTTGCGCCGCGCAGATCCCGTTCGGCCCGTCCTTCTTCGGCGCGGGTCTCGTCTCCGGGGACTACCGGAGCTACGCCGCGAACACGAATGACATCGTGGACCTGACGCCGAACGCCCCCACCGTGCCGTACGGAAACCGCTACAGCGTCCTCAACACGTGCACCGTCGGCAACGACGTGCTCTCGACCGCCGGCACGTTCGGGGCGGCGATGGCGGCGAGGTACGCCGACACGCCGACCAACCCCAACCCCAAGATCGCAAGCGTCTACGCACCGAGCACGTTCCCGAGCAGTTCCGACCATCCGATGATCACGCTCGTGGACGGATGGCGCATCTCGAACTTCGGCAGCTGGACGACGCTCACGTCGCTCGGGCGCAGCGACTACTTCCATCAGGTGATGACGGCCCTGCTCGCGCCGCTCAACTGCTGGTTCGTGGACGGCGGCCCGGTCGCGGTGGGCGAGAACCCGAACCGGGTGCCGGTGGACTTCCTGAACCTGCGCTCGGAGAACCCGATGCGGGACGGGTTCGCGCGAATCGCGTTCGGGATCGCGCGCCGCGAGAAGGTCGAGCTCCGGCTCTACGACGCGGCCGGGCGGCATGTCCGCACGCTGGCGAACCGCGAGTTCGCGGCGGGCGAGCACGAGCTGCGGTGGGACGGGCTCGACGACGCCGGGCGGCCGGTGGCGCGCGGGGTCTACTTCTACCAGCTCCGCACGCCGACGTTCGTGAGCCAGAGGAAGCTGGCGGTGCTCCGGCACTGAGCCCCGTGCCGGCCGGGCGCCATTGCGCCCGCTTCCCGCGGCGTGGCATGCTGCGCGGGTCATGGACGACGACCCTCGCGCCCCCGCGTCCTCCCGGTTCGAGGAGTTCGCGCGGCTCGCCACCGAGCAGCGCAACCCGCGCACCCGCGACCTCGACACGCTCGAGGTCGCGGGCATCCTCGAGCGCATCAGCGCCGAGGACCACTCCGTGCCCGCCGCGGTCGCCCGCGAGCTGCCGGCGATCGCCCGCGCGGTCGAGCTGGTCCTCGCCAGCTTCCGCGAGGGCGGCCGTCTCGTCTACGTCGGGGCGGGGACCAGCGGGCGGCTGGGTGTGCTCGACGCCTCGGAGTGTCCGCCCACGTTCGGCTCCGATCCGGCGATGGTCCAGGGGGTCATGGCGGGCGGGCACGCCGCGCTCGTGCGCGCCGTCGAGGGCGCCGAGGACCGCGAGGGCGAGGGGGAGCAGGCGGTCCGCGACCTCGATGTGGGCGCGAAGGACACGGTGATCGGGCTCGCCGCCAGCCGCCGCACGCCGTTCGTGGTCGCGGCGCTGCGCGTCGCGCGCCGGCTCGGGGCCCGCACCGCGTACGTGACCTGCACGCCGCGCTCCGAGTTCACCCTCGACGTGGACGTCGCCATCTGTCCCGAGGTCGGCCCCGAGGCCATCATGGGCTCGACGCGCATGAAGGCCGGGACCGCCCAGAAGCTGGTGCTCAACATGATCACGACCGCGGCGTTCGTCCGCATGGGAAAGGTGTACGAGAACATGATGGTGGACCTGATGGCGACCAGCGAGAAGCTCGTGGAGCGGAGCCGGCGCACCGTGATGACGGTGACCGGCGTGGACTACGAGACCGCCGCCCGGGCGATCGCCGACGCGGGGAAGAGCGTGAAGACGGCGATCGTCATGCTGAAGGCGGGCTGCGCCCGGGCCGAGGCCGAGGCGCGACTCGCGCGCGCGCAGGGCTTCGTGCGCGCGGCGCTCGAGGAGCGGTCGTGAGCGCGGTGCCACGTCCATCCGCCGTCCGCCGCGGCCGTGCGGCGCTCACGGCGCTGGCGCTCCTCGCGGTCCCACTCGCCTGCGCCCCCGCCCCGAAGGCCCGCACGATCGTGTTCTGGCAGTTCTGGGGCGCCGACGTCGTCGCTCCGATCCTCGCCGGCTTCGAGCGCGAGCACCCGGGTTGGAAGGTGCAGATGGAGCAGCTCACCTGGCAGAGCGGCCTCGAGAAGATCACCGCCGCGGTGGGCTCGGGGAAGGTGCCCGACCTCTGCGAGCTCGGCTCGACCTGGATGCCCCGCATGCTGGCGTCGGGCCAGCTCGCCGACTGGAGCGGCGAGGTGGACGACCTGCGCCCGCGGCTCCGCGGCTGGGAGCTCTGCTCGTCGGGCGAGAGGATCTCGGGCATCCCGTGGGTGATGGGGACGCGCGCGCTCTTCTACAACAAGGCCCTGTTCGCGCGGGCCGGCCTCGACTCCAGCCGCGCCCCGGAGACCTGGGCGGAGCTGCGCGAGGCGGCCGCGGCGGTCCATGCGCTCGGCGGCGGCGTGAGCGGCTACGGCCTCCAGGCCGGGGAGCGCTACGTGCTGTTCAAGAAGTTCATGCCGTTCGCCTGGGGGAACGGCGGACGCATCCTCTCGGACGACCTCAGCGCCCCGGATTTCGACCATCCGCGCAACGTCGAGGCGCTCGAGTTCTACCTGAGCCTCCGCAAGGTGGGGATGGTCGAGCGCCAGGACATGCTGGACCGCGCGTTCCGCGAGGGGCGGCTCGGCCTCCAGATCTCGGGTGCCTGGCTGTTCCGCTCGATCGAGAAGGAGGCTCCCGGCCTCCGCTACGGCGTGGCGCTGGTGCCGCGCCCGGAGCGCGACCGCGGCTTCCATGCCTCGTTCGCCGGCGGCGAGGTGCTGGTCAGCTTCGCGGCCTCGAAGGAGAAGGAGGGGGCACTCCTGCTCGCCCGCTATCTCGCGCGCCCCGAGAACGCGCAGGCGCTCGCCTCGGCGGTGCGCAGCGTGCAGCCGGCGGCGATCGGCGCCGACACCTCGGCCTACTACCGCGACCACCCGAACGAGCAGCTCATGATCCGCCAGTTCGAGACCGCGGTCCCGACCCCGAACCACCCGGCCTGGGTGGACCTCGAGGCGGTCATCGAGGACGAGGTGGAGCAGGCGCTCTACGACCGCAAGCCCGCGGCCCGGGCGGTCGCCGACGCACACCGGCGCCTGGCCGAGCGGCTCGCCCAGCCCTAGGCGATGCCGGCGACCACGCGACGGACCGGGGCCACGCGCGGGAGCCGGGCGACCGCATGGGGATTCCTCTCCCCCTGGGTCGTCGCGTTCGGGCTCTTCGGGCTCTTCCCGTTCGCGTTCTCGCTCGCCGCTTCGTTCACCGACTACTCGCCGATCCGCGCCGGCGCCGCCCGATTCGTCGGGCTCGGGAACTACGCCCGCGCGCTCTCGGACCCGGCGTTCTGGTCGGCGCTCGGGAACACCGCGTTCTTCGTCGTCGGCACCATCCCGTTCACCACCGCCCTGGCCCTGGGGCTGGCGCTTGCGGTGCAGCCGGCCTTCCGGGGGCGCACGCTGTTCCGGGTCGGATTCTTCGTCCCGAGCGTGGTCTCGGTGGTCGTGCTGTCGCTCATCTTCAAGGGCCTCTACGCCCAGCACGGCGCGCTCGACGCGCTGGTGCGCGCCATCGGCCTGACCCCGCCGGCCTGGCTGCTCGACCCGCGCACGGCGCTGCCGGCGATCATGGCGATGGACGTG
>CAZKQE010000280.1:0-3993 GCA_964554725.1 uncultured bacterium | reverse complement strand
CTTCGGCCGCCGCGCGGTGCCCCGCCGTGCCCGTCACGCCGCGCATGCCCGCCTCAGGGGGTCCCGGTCGCGGCCCGCACCGCGTCCGCCGCGCCCACCCGCAGGTCGACGTGGACCGTGACCTTGTCGCCGGTCTTCACCGTGCCGAGCATCATCTTCGGCGGCTTGATGCCGAACTGGGTCATGAGGAGCGGCACGCTGCCGGTGAGGCGCAGGGCGTCCCCGTCGCGGCGCGCGCGCGTCGGCAGGGTGATCTCCCGCTCGACCCCGGCGACCGTGAGCACCCCGGTGGCGTCGACGGTGAAGCCGGCGGTGTCGCCCGCGGCGCCGACCGTGTAGGAGGTGACCTGGAAGCGGATCTCCGGGTGCGCCTCCGCGCGCAGCGCCTTGTACATGTTCTTGTCGAGGCCGTCCTTGCCCGACTTGAGCCCGGTGACCCCGACGACCACGTCGATCGTGCTCACCCCGCGGGCGCGGATGAACCCCTCGACCGCGTCGGCGCCGGCGGCCGCCGGCCAGCGCGCCGGATCGCCCGCGAACGTGACCTCGAGGCGCGAGGCCTCGCTGGTGAAGTCGTGGAGGGTGGAGGTGCCGGTCAGCCACAGGCGGCTGCCGGGTTGCAGGGCCAGCGCGCCGTCCGCGGCCTGCGCCAGCGACGCCCACAGCGTCAGGGCGACCAGCGCCCGCAGCGTGAGATGGAAGCAGCGTGTCATCGGGACCTCCGTGCCGCGGGGGGCCTCGACGAGGCCCCCCGCCGCGGTGAGAGGGAGACGCGGGTCAGAAGCTGACCGCGCCCTCGATCATCAGCCCGTCGAACCGTCCGCCGTTGCGGATGTCGGTCGCGGGGAAGCCGAGGTAGTTCTGCCGCACGTACTCGACCTTCGCGAGCACGTTCGGGGTCACGAACCAGCCGCCGGCGGCCTGCATCCGCTCGACCTTGAGGTCGCCCGTGATGCCCGCGAGCGTGCCGTCGGCCACGTTGTACCGGCCGCCGACGTAGAGCCGCTCGTCCAGGAACCGGTAGAGGGCCTCGCCGGCGTACTGGTTCCAGGTCCGGTCGGTCAGCTCGCCGGTGGTGCGTCCCTTCGCCTGCTCGATGGCGCCGAACAGCTCGAGGCCGCGGACCCTGACGAACGGATTGATCACCCAGGCCGTGACGCGGTTGCGGAACCCGGGCTGGACGTCGCCCGACCAGGCCTGGGCCGCCTCGGTGGACTGCACGTTCTCGAGCACCGAGTAGTAGCGCGAGCCGGCGCGGCTGCCGGTGTAGAGCGTGCTGTTGACCGCCTGCTTGTTCGTGTAGAAGGAGCCGGTGAGACGGCCGCGGACGTCCCGGGTGAACTGCCGGTCGTAGCCCAGCTTGGCGAGCGCGCTCGCCGAGCGGTCGCGCGGACGCTGGACCTGGCCGCGGATCTCGCCGCCGGTGATGCCGGCCATCGCCATGAACCCGCCGCTGCGGGCGTACAGCTCGGCCCCGATCTCGGTGGTGAAGGCGTCCAGCAGCAGGTTGCCGACGAACGGGTTGAAGAACGCGTTCCCGTTGTCCGAGCGCCGGAAGTGCGCGTCGCCGTAGTTCACCTCGAAGTGGCCGACGCGCAGCGTCACGTACTCCATCAGCGCCTTGAGCGCGTCGTTCTCGACCGGCGAGCCGTCGATCTGCAGGTAGCCGTCCTTCACCCAGGTCTCGGTGTGGTGCCGGGACGACAGGTAGGCGGTCAGCGAGACCCGCATGCCGCGCGCGATCTGGGCGTCGAGGTACAGGTTCGCGTTCGCGTTGTTGAACCCGTTGCCGATCTCGATCAGCTGGTTCGCGTTCACCGGCGGGGTGCCGACCATCTTCGGGCCGGCGGTGTTGCGGTGCTTCAACCCCTGGAACTGCTGTGCGAAGCCGAACCCCCAGAACAGCTTCTTGCCCTGGAAGCGGCCGAGGTCCTCCTTGGGGCTCTCGAACATGTTGAGGCCGCCGGTGTCGCGCGGCCGGAAGTGCTCGAGTCCGGCGAGGCCGCCCTCGCTGGGCGGGACCGACCCCGGCGGGAACGCGGCGGTCTCGCCGGCCGCGGCCGCCGGAGCGCCCGCTCCGGTGTCGGCGCCCGCGACCTCGTCGGCGCGTGCCGTCGCCGCGGTCAGCGCCAGCAGCGCGACCAGCGCGATCCACGTCAGATTCCCGGAGGCCCGCCGCATGAACGGCGCGACGCCTCCCGTCACTCGCTTCATTCGGGCGTGCATGGTGTGGCTCCTTTCCTGCGCTCGGATCGTCCGAGGGTGGGTTCGCCGCGGGCGTTCGCCGGGGCGCTCTTCGCTCTCCTCATCAGCGCAAGCCGCGTGCCCCGTCGTCCCGCGCGCGCCGGAATCCTCAAGACGTTGCGGCGACGGCCGATGTCCGCGGCGAAGCGGGGCCCGTGGGAGCGGCGGGAGCGGGCCGGGACTGTCAGAGCGGCGGGCCGCCTGCCGTTGTGTCAGACGTCCGGCGCGCGGTCCGGGGATCAGGACGCGGCGCGCGGCGCGCGGTGGCCGAGCGCGCCGCGCACGGCATCGCCCAGCTCGGCGGGTTCGAGCGGGAACACGCCGTAGTAGACGGGACGCAGCTCCTGCACCGCGCGCCGCGCCTCGAGGCCGGCGGCGCCGCCCAGCAGGATGATGGGCAGGTTCGCCGCCACCCGTCGCACCACCCACAGCACCCCGAGGTCGAGCGACAGGTCGCCGAGCACGTAGATGATGAGGTCCGGACGGCGCAGGGTGAGCGCGTCGAACAGCGCTTCGCGCCCGGCGCACACCACGACCTCGTGGCCGGCCGGACCGAGCAGCCGGGACCAGTCGTGAGCGCCGCGTCGGGGCTCGTGGATGAGGATGCGGGACAAGCGCGCCTCCGGGGCCCGTGGGATGCGGACGGCGGTCGCCGGGCCGGGCGATCGCTGCCGCCGCGGCCCGCTCCGTGCCGAGGGCACGTGCCGCCGTCCCGACAGCGACCGCTCGCAAGGTGCGTGCCCCGGGGCCCGGGGGTGCAAGTCGCGCCGGATCAACGCCCGCCGGGCGCGGCGCGGGCAGGGAGGGCGCCGGCGCCCTGCCGGTGTGTCAGGCGCGAGCGGCGCGTGTCAGCAACCCGCCGGCGCGAGCAGCGCGTCGCCGGCCGCGCTCCTCAATCGTCGGCGGGCGGATCGAGGTCCTTGATCTTGCGGTAGAGCCCGCGCTCGCTGATGCCGAGGATGGCCGCCGCCTTCTGGCGATGGCCCCGGCACTCGTCCAGCACGCGGCGGATGTAGCGTCGCTCGACCTCGGCGAGGGTGACCAGGCTGCCGTCCTCCTCGGCGGGCCGGAACGACGGTTCGAGCCGCACCCCGAGCGGCAGGTGCTCGGGCTCGATCACCCCGGCGTCGCACAGGATCAGCGCGCGCTCGACGACGTTCTCCAGCTCGCGGACGTTCCCGGGCCACAGGTAGCGCATGAGCACCTCGAGCGCGGCGGGGGACACGCGGACGTTGCGCTTGGGGGCGATCGCCGAGTTGCGGATGAAGTGCTCGACCAGCAGCGGGATGTCGTCCCGGCGCTCGCGCAACGGCGGGATGCTGAGGCTGAAGACGTTGAGCCGGTAGTAGAGGTCCTCGCGGAACGACTTGTCCTTCATCATGGACTCGAGCGCGCGGTTCGTGGCGGCGATGACCCGCACGTCCACCTTGTGGTCGGCGGTGCCGCCCACCCGCCGGAACGTGCCGGTCTCGATCACGCGCAGCAGCTTCACCTGGAGCGGCGGGGTGATCTCGCCGATCTCGTCGAGGAAGATGGTGCCGTGGTCGGCGACTTCGAACAGGCCGTGCTTGAGCCGCACCGCGCCGGTGTAGGCGCCCTTCTCGTGGCCGAACAACTCGCTCTGGAGCAGGTTCTCGTGGAGCGAGGCGCAATCCACGACGACGAACGGCTGTCGTGAGCGCCTGCTCTGGCGATGCACCGCGCGGGATACCAGTTCCTTGCCCACCCCGCTTTCGCCGCGGATGAGGA
>CAZKQE010000279.1:2202-4010 GCA_964554725.1 uncultured bacterium | reverse complement strand
TCGTACCGTGACTCGCCGGCGCGCGGGCCCTGGTCGAGGTTCGCGGGCAGGGTGATCGCGCCCGCGGACGCCGACGGGGTCGCTCCGGCCGCGGCCTTCGTCTCCCCGCTCTCGGGACGGCTCCCGCATCCGGCCGTGGCCGTGGCCAGCGTCACCATCAGTGCTCCAAGGAATGCCCGTCGCATGGGTCGTTCTCCCTCCGTTGGTTCGTCCGCAGTGGCCCAACGCATCGGGCGTGCCATGCGGCACGCATCCAGGGGGGGTCCATCAAGCCCATGGCGGAAGAAGGATTGGGCCACCTTCGGCCGGGCCGGGAGGGGCCCGGCGGGCAGGGCTCGGCTGCCGGGGCCTGCCGGTCTGTCAGGGCAGGTGCCGGGCTGTCAGGCGCCCGCGGCCGCCGCGCCGGCGCGCGCGGCCGTCAGCGCGGCGGCGATGCGCGACGGGCCGCGAGCCCGACGAGCAGGTAAAGCACGCCGGGCACGCCGAACAGCGGCCAGACGAGTCCGCGCGGCCAGCGATCGTTCGCGGCCAGCTCGATCCCGCAGAAGACCGCCAGCGCGGCGAGCACCAGCGTGCCGCCGCCGAGCTCGTGCCGCCAGCCGAGCAGGAACCCGGCGCACAGCCCGGCGAACCCGGCCATCGAGAGCCACTCGACCGGCGTGAGCCGGCCGAAGGCCACGCCCTCGCCGACCAGGAAGGCGATCACCAGGAGAGCGAGCGCGCCGGCGAGCAGGCGGGCGGTCCAGCGGACCGCCGCCCAGCCCGCCGCCGACGGGACGTTCACGCGCTCCCCGGCCGACCGTGGCGTCTCAGCGCGCGGCGGCGCCCAGGCGCACCACCAGCACGCTGCACGGGGCGTGCGTCACCACGTAGGACGCGACGCTCCCCATCAGGAGCTTGGCGAGCCCGGTCCGCCCGTGGGAACCGACGACCAGCAGGTCCGCCCTGCCGGCGATGGCGGCCTCGACCAGCTCCGTGCGCGGGTCGCCGGTGAGGACCTTCGCCTCGGTGTGCAGTCCGGCCGCCTGCAGCTCGCGCTCCGCCCGGGCGGCGGTCTCCTGGTGGAAGGTCAACGTCTCGTCATCGGACCTCACCGCCGGCGACGGCAGCGGGACCTCGGACACCGAGTGCAGGGCGTAGACCGGCTGCACCACCGACAGCACCTCGATCCGGCTGCCCCTGGGCCACGCCATGTTCTTCACGTACTCCACCGCCGCACGCGAGTGCGGGGAGTCGTCCACTCCGATCAGGATCCTCATGGCTCCTCCCTTCGTTCTGCGACCCGTGACCGATTCCTCGAGCATCCCCCATGCCAACCGCCCGCCTATCGCGTCGGCCGATGCGCCGCCATCGGCCGCAGCGCGAGCTGGCCGCGGCGGGAGAGGTCGATGGACTCGCCCAGGACCCGCAGCGCCTCCTGCGGGGCGTGGAATCCCTGCGAGTTCTCGGCCTCGATGAAGTCGAGATAGAACTGCCCGCGGCGCTGGAGGCGCTGCGCCTCGACGAAGGCGGCCCCGGTGTCGCCCGCGGCGCGGGCGGCCTTGAGGTCGCCGATCAGATCCACCAGCGCGCCCATCGCCCGTCCCCGCATCGCATGCACGCGGTCCTGGATCTCCGCCACGCGGCCCTGCAGCTCGTCCTCGGACCACTTGTGGCAGGTCTGGCAGGCGCGATTGACGTTGAGGAGGGGGCTGCGCACGTGGTGATCGCTGATCTTCTGCGCGCCGACGCGGGTGTAGGGCATGTGGCAGTCGGCGCACGCGACCCCGGAGCGGGCGTGGATGCCCTGGCTCCACAGCTCGAACTCG
>CAZKQE010000279.1:0-2192 GCA_964554725.1 uncultured bacterium | reverse complement strand
TGCTGGGCCTTGAGCGCCGGCGCCCCGGTCTCGGCATGGGTCCAGTCGCGGTGTCCGACCGAGTCGTAGTAGGCGGCCATCTGCTCGACCTTGAGCCCGTTGTGCCAGGGGTAGACGAGGCGCTTCTCCGCGCCCTGGAAGTGGTATTCGACGTGGCACTGGCCGCACACGTAGGACCGCATCTCCTGACGGGTGGCCATCGTGTTCACGTCGTAGCCGCGCACGCCCTGCGAGGCCTTGAGCGCGCGCATGCCCTCGATGAAGCCGGGGCGCGTGATGCGCAGCGCCATGGTGGCGGGGTCGTGGCAGTCGATGCACGCGACCGGATGGGTCACCCGCCGCCTCGCCTCCTCGTAGGGGAGCGGGTTCATCGCCTCGAAGCCCTTGATCAGGTCGCCGTGCCCCGCCTTCCGGTAGGCGTCGTAGACGGAGGCGTGACAGTGGAGGCAGGTGCCGGGCTGCTTCGCCACCCGCTGACGCTCGGTGAAGGTCTGGTCCTCGAGCATGAAGGCGTGCCCGCGCTCCTCGCGGAAGTCCACCGCGAAGGCGTAGCCCGACCACATCGTGCGCAGGCGCGGGTCCTCCTCGAGGCGGGACTGCGAGACCACCGTGCGCGGGTCGCTCGCGGTCGGCGTGCGCGGCAGCGCCTCGCTGCCCCCGTAGCGCGTGCGGACCTGGTCCACCGTGCGCCGGTAGCCGTCGTACTGGAGCGGGAAGTTCTTCCCCCACACCGCCGGGTCCACGGTCTCGTCGTCCACCTCGACCACCCGGTGGAACGGGTTCCGCGCCTCCTGCTTGCGCTCGAAGATGTTGACGAGCAGCGCGGTGACGCCGCCGCCCGCCAGCGCCGCCACGACGCCGGCGACCAGGACGGTGCGTCCCAGCCCCGCTCGCGGACGGCCCGGGTCTCCGCCCGGGTTCGGTGATCCAGCCATGCTCACCTCCTCGTCGAGTGCCCCGCCGGGCCCAGTTCCGAGTGCCCGACCGAGCCGTGACAGCGCACGCAGGAGAGCGCGTCGCCGCCGTGGTGCCCGTTCCCGTCCATCGCCTGGACGATGTCCCCGTGGCAGTGACGACAGGCGGCCTCGGCGATCGCCCGGTTGCGGGCGTGGATCCGGATCGGCTCGTGGAACCGCCCGGTCGTGAACGCGGTCGAGTGGTTGAACCCGTTGAGCGCCTTGGTCGCGTACTTGCCGAGCGGGTCGTGCGGCGTGTGGCAGTCGTTGCACGTCGCCACCGCGCGGTGGCTCGACTTGAGCCAGCCGTCGTACTGGGGCCGCATCACGTGGCAGTTGGCGCACGCCGCCGGGTCGCGCCCGAGGTAGGAGGCGCCGTCGGCGTAGATGAAGGTGAAGCCGCCGATCCCGGCCGTGAGGCCGAACAGGCCGCCCAGCACCCCCGCCCAGCCCAGCCGGCCGGCGCCCGACGGGCGCCCGGCGCGCGGGTCGCTCATGACCGGTCCCCCCGGGGACGATGACGGCCGCTCCCGGCCGCTCCCCGCAGGGTAGCCGAGCCGCGGCCCGGGCGGGAGTCCCTCATCGCGCGGCCGGGTCGGCGACGGTGTCCGCCGGCGCGGCGGCCGGGACGGCCGCGGCCGCGCGGCGCTCGATCTCCGACTTCACCTCGGCGAGCAGGTCGCCCACCGTGCGACGGAACAGTCCCTTCGCGATCGCGTTCGGCACCGAGAACGAGGGACGCGCGGCGACCCGGTAGTGGATCCCGACCGCGCCCGCCCGCTCCTCGATCCGCCACTCGCCGCGGTAGCTCTCGAAGTCCTTGCCCAGCACGTCCTCGAACCGGATCAGGTCCGGGGGGGCCTCCTCGACGAACAGGGTGGCCCGGAAGCGCCGCGAGAACAGGAACAGCCGCCCGACCGCGACCTGTTCGACCAGCACGTGGTGCTCGCCGCGGCCGGCGACGCGGCTCTCGCGCAGGGACGAGACGAACTCGTCGATCCGGTCGTAGTCGGTGAGCACCTCCCAGACGACGGCGGCCGGGGCGCGCACCGCGCAGCGTCCCTCCACCTCGAGCCCCGACGGCCCCCGGGCGACCGTCACGACCACCGCCCCGGGGTCCGCGACCGCCGCGGGGACCGCCGCGACCGTCCCGCCGGGCGCCGGGTCCGGCTCCTGCGCGCGGGCCGGGTCACCCCCGACCGCCGGCACCAGCAGGAGGGCGCACGCCAGCGCGAG